>DASRJJ010000051.1:0-10592 GCA_035649555.1 Saccharimonadales bacterium (SeqCode) | reverse complement strand
GGATGACAAGCATCGCACTAGAAAGCTTATCTGGCCTTGTAAACAGCAACATGCCCAATAATGCAGCAGCACAGACTAAAAGCATTTTAAGTGTGTTACTTTTCATTATTTCTAGTATAACCTTGTAAATAAAAATACTGTGCATGGCACAGCATTATTTTGGTGCCGCGGGCAGTAAATCCGCTCTGCAAAAAGACTAATTAGCGCTTACTGCCCTTTGGCTTTGACTGACCGCTCCCGCAACCTTTAGGGCCGCAAAGAGCGTTATGGTTTTGTAAGTTTTTGTTTTTGACTTACTGGTTTTAATGCTACTACAAGGACACAAAAAAGTCAATAAGCATAAGACTTTTTGACATTTAGTACTGTGTCAAAAAGTTATACACAGGTTCATTTAAAATTAAGCTTAATTGTTATTGACAGTCCAAAAAACCCCTTATAAGATGGGTATAGCACTTGAATAAAAAAAGTGCTCAAAAACAAAAACGATCAAGAAACAACGGCTTCTCGCAAGCCGTTGTTCCATAAAAAACCAAATCTCAAACTTAAAAGCAAAACCAATACCAAAACGGCCCGCAAATAAAGCGGGCCTTTACTTTTTAGCCACTTACCTTTAAAACATGGTTGATGGGAAACTTTGTTCAGTCGATTCTTTCAAGCGGCGATACGAACGGTATTGTTATTCAAGCCGAATGTCGTATTACAAATGGTTTACCCGCCATGGTTATAGTCGGTCTTGGCAGCAAGGCTGTTGACGAAGCAAAAGAAAGGGTTCGTAGTGCCTTCGCCAGCTGCAAAATCGAGCTTCCCAGAAAAAAGATCACCATCAATCTCGCACCAGCAGATATACCCAAAGAAGGTAGCAGCCTAGATCTGGCTATTGCTACCTCCATACTTATAGCCAGCGGCCGGACCACACAGGAACTTACAGTAAACGATGCTTTAATCGGTGAGTTAGCGCTAGATGGTACTATCCGGCCAGTTAGAGGTGTTATTGGTAAGATTCTGAGCGGCAAAAAGCAAAATATTAAACGTTTTTTTGTGCCGGTTCAAAACATGCAACAAGCCCAGCTGATTCCGGGGGTCGTACTAGTACCAATCAAAAACCTCTACCAGCTATACGAAGGCTTAAACGATTCTACAAAATTAACAAATGCAGACACGGACCAAACTGCAGCACCCGTGCTTTCTGTATCACAAAAATTTACCAGTTATCTTGCTGATGTTGTTGGCCAAGAATTTGCTAAACGAGCGCTGGAAATTGCAGCAGCGGGTGGGCATAACCTACTTTTGAGCGGCCCACCAGGAACTGGCAAAAGTATGTTGGCAAAAAGTCTTATATCAATTTTGCCTCCGCTAAGTCAAGAGGAGATACTAGAAGTCACACACCTTCATAGTCTGAGTAATAATAATTTTGATAAGCTGATTACTACTAGACCTTTTAGATCTCCCCACCACAGCTCAAGTCATATTTCAATTACAGGCGGCGGACACAATCTTCGTCCGGGCGAAATCAGCCTTAGCCATCGAGGCGTTCTTTTTCTCGACGAATTTCCTGAATTTAATCGCCAGACAATAGAATCATTACGGCAACCGCTCGAAGAAAAAACAATTACCGTATCGCGGGTCAAAGGGAGTGCCACTTATCCAGCGGATTTTATTTTTATTGCCACCGCAAATCCCTGCCCCTGTGGTTATTACGGCAGCACAAAAGAATGCAAATGTTTGCCCGGGCAGATACTTCGCTATAGAAACAAACTCTCAGGCCCGATTATGGATCGCATCGATCTTTTTGTGACAGTGGACGAAATAGAATATGAACAACTACTAGCAGCAAATAAACATAGAATTACAAAAACTGCTCTAGTTGCCGATCGGGTAAAGGAAGCAAGGCAAAAACAATTCGAGCGCTTTGAAACGTCGACAAAGCTTAACGCCTCCATGAATAATGTCGAGATAAGTAAAAAAGCGAACATTAACCCACAGGCAGCTATTATTTTGAACAAGGCGGCAAAAACAATGGCTCTTTCTGCACGAAGCTATATGCGACTTATAAAAGTCGCTCGAACGATTGCCGACATTGATGGATCGCCTACGGTTCAAACGCCTCATATTACCGAGGCATTGCAGTATCGCCAACCACCGACAAACCTTTAGTTACTTGACCCCTGTTGGGGGTTCTGCTAAAATACTAACACAACTATAAAGGAGCAATACAATCAGTAAGTTTACGCGCCTGAATCAGGATATTCGGGCACCTCAGTTGCGAGTGATTGACCAAGATGGGCAGCAACTTGGCATTTTATCACGCGCAGAGGCACTTCAGGCTGCGATAGATCAAGATCTCGATCTTGTAGAAATCTCGCCTGACGCAAACCCGCCTGTCGCTAAAATTGTTGACTGGGGTAAATACAACTACCAGAAAACAAAGCAACTCCAAAAGAGCAAGCGTAATGCAAAAACCTTGGACGTAAAACAGATGCGGTTTGGGCTCAAGATTAGCGATCACGATCTTGGCGTAAAACTTAAAAAGGTTATTGATTTCCTAGAAGCAGGTCATAAAGTAAAAATCACTATCTTCTACCGCGGTCGTGAACTCGCCCACAAAGAAATAGGGTTTAAACTGGCCGAAAAGATCATCAATGATTTTGGCGAAACAATTGTTGTCGATCAAACACCACAATTCGCCGGAAAACAACTTAATTTTGTCATAAGGAGTAATCATGCCAAAACTAAAAACGCATAGCGGTACTAAAGATCGAGTTCGTTTAAGCAAGAATGGCAAAGCACGTGTTCGCCATTCCCACGCAAGTCACTTCTTGCAAAAAAAGAGTGGCGCGCGTAAACGAAAGCTTGCCGGTTTAGATACCCTAACAGGGGCCATAGCTAAGAAAATTAAACAGCAATTAGGAGCTTAACATGCGCGTTAAACGAGGCGTTACAACCCAACAAAAACACCGCAAAATTCGTCAGGCCACAAAAGGCATGCAACTTTCGCACCGCTCAAGTATTAAACGGGGCAAACAAGCCCTAACAAAAGCATTGCAGTTTGCTACACGCGACCGTCGTAATCGCAAGCGTACTTTCCGGCAACTTTGGAACGCCCGCATTAATGCAGCCGTTCGTTTGCACGGTAGCACGTACAGTAAATTAATCGCTAATTTAAAATCTGCTAATATCGAACTTGACCGTAAAGTTCTTAGTGAACTCGCTGTACAGGAGCCAAAAGCTTTTGAAGTTGTTGTAAAAACAGCTAGCAAAGTAAATAGTTCGGCAATAAAATAGACCGCAATTTGCGGTCTATTTTATTTGTCTTAAGAGCCAGGTAATCCGTAAGCCGGGTTCTGTTTTAGCCGATCATCTATCTAGTCCAAGTGTTGCCACTAGGATCAAGCGGTTTAACCGACGACTTCAGGCGGGAACCGTGTATGAAATCGTCTCCTTGCAGCAGACAGGGTTTACCATTTTGCATCGTCACCGATGTAAACTGTGGGCTCTTACCCCACTCTTTTCACCCTTTCCTTGGGGTTATAGCCCAAGGAGGTATTGTTTCTGTGGCACTTTCCCTAGAGTTACCTCTGGTTGCTGTTAGCAACTGCCATTCCCTTTGCTGCCCGGACTTTCCTCTTGAGCATCTTTTGATTAACGATACTTTCGTTTGCCAAAAGATGCTCAAGCGATCAGCCGATTACTGGCATGTGGTAATTATACCACTTATGTAAAAATAAATCTATTAATGACTCCTGTGCAGTGCCCTGTCCAAGGTCTCGTTCACCATGCCGTCGGCAAGTTTATTGAGTTCGCGGGGCACATGCGTAAAGGAAACGTCTTTAAAATCCTTAACTGCCTCTTTTATAGAGGCATGGATGGGCCACAAGTCTCTGTTTCTAATTTTATAAATGCCGTTCATTTGATTAACCACAAGGAGACTATCTAAATAAACGTGCAGGGTCTGTATTTGGAGTTTGCGAGCCTCTTCTAGGGCCATCTTGACGGCTTGATACTCAGCTTGGTTATTAGTGGTTACTCCTAAATATGTACCTTTTTTTACAACAATTCGGTCATCCATATCCAAAATTACAAATCCGCTCGCTGATGGACCAGGGTTGCCCCTTGAGCCGCCATCTGCAAAAATCTTCGCTTCAATCAAACTTACTGTTGTATCTTTATCTTCAAGCTCTGTCTTCGGCTCGAAATTGAAATGAATAATTTTTGCCGGCGTAGTCTCATTTATCTTTTGTCTGTAAAAACCTGCGTGTCTTTCCATTAGCTGCGTAAGGGTTTTAAAACCTTCTTTTGCATATTCATTTTCGGTCGAACTTCCGAGCTGCTTTTCTAGGATCTTAGTTATTTTGGCTATACCAATTACCTTCCAAGTTTGAGAATCGTGCTCATCTATCTTATCTAATAATTGAACAACATCATTAACAGAAATATCTTTGTCGTCAAACAAACGCCAAGTTGTTGTTCTCTTGCCATTGAGTATTTCCTGGGCTTCTTTGTGGTTTAGTTTTAGTGTTTTCATCTTGAAGTAGTATATACTCCGATACACAAAAAGACCATCATTCGATGTTCATAATCTGGTCGGGGTGACAGGACTTGAACCTGCGACCTCACGGCCCCCAGCCGTACGCGCTAGCCAACTGCGCCACACCCCGACAAAAATAAGCGCTGGGACGACCGACATGATTAACCTGGCAAAGCCCAGGTGGGTGCCCTCACTTACCCACCACGGTGAGCAAGCATGTTAGGCTCCCTATAAGACAACTATTCAGATAATCATTGCGTCGGCCTACCCAGCCACTCTTTATTATACTCTGTTAGAGCAAAAAATTAAGCACCATCTCGTTCAAGTTAACCAATAAATTACCGAAGCCGCCAATAAGCACCAGAGCCATTATAATGAAAAATCCGAACGGTTCTAGCGTTTCCATAATGCGACGAAGAGGATCTGGGGCAAATGCATAAAGAATCCTGGATCCATCGAGTGGTGGAATCGGTATTAGGTTGAAAACAAAAAGGCTTACATTAAGTAAAAGGAATACTCCTAAAATCTCGGCCAAAAATGCCTCGGGGCTTACAAAGCGTAGCGATAAGGCGGCGATAAATGCTAAACCTAGGTTCGAGAATGGCCCCGCTGCCGCCAATAATGCGGCACCAAACTCGTCGAATTTAACCCTATCCGGGTTAAAGGGTACCGGCTTAGCGGCAAGTATTGGCGCATGGAAAACGAGTAGAGTAATTAGTGGCAGCACAACCGTAAGTAGCGGATCTATATGACGCAGAGGGTTTAGGGACAGCCGGCCTTCCTCTTGCGCCGTAGTATCACCTAGTTTATGACCAACAAAAGCGTGCATAAACTCGTGTATAGTCATCGACACTAGCAGGACAAGAACTAAAACAATAATGCTAACCAACGAAAAATCACCAATCATGCCCCTCAGTATACCATCGAAACAGTAGATTTCAGAGGTTGAAATATTGACTGTGGGTAAATTTTATTATATTATAAATACAATGAACGCGCCCGGACCCGCAGAAACCAACTCATCTGGCTACAGTCTTTCAACCGCTGAACGAGCTCACCTACCCATTACCTCAGAGCACGAGCAATTGCTCCATGACCGGTTTTCTGCATTGGCTGCAGACACAAAGGCTTATTATGACGGCCAAAACCCTAAAGAACAGTCGCACCCTACCCCACAACAAAGTACCGACCTTATTACCCACCCAGCAAAGGTTGTGGGAGAGCCGCAAACTGGCACCCGGGTTATTCGCCGTTTTTATGATGGGACAGAACAGCACAATCGTGTGTTCCGAGATCGAAGCTCGCGAAGTTTTTTATATTTACCACCTAAGATACAAGGCCCAGATGGAAGCCAGGTATTATTAGTCACCGACCAAGGCTCCGAAGGGGGCAAAACATACGAGATGCGTTTACTCCCAAACGAGATGACAGGCGCTAAGGGCTCATCAATATACAGATGGTCACAAAATGGAGCCGTTGGTGAAGTACCGGCTGATCAGGGAGGCTGGGGTGACGCACAAGCTATCAAATTGAGCCTTTGGCAAGATAGGGACGGACAAATTCTTTCAACCCCAGATTTAATTTACAAACGATGGCAAAAACACATTGAACAGCAACCCAAACCTAATACATTAAGAACTAAGTGGCGTACTTTAATAGCAGCCGGTACTTCGGCAGTAGATGGCTTTATGAATCGCCATTTTCCTACAAATTAGACTAGTTCTTGACTTCTTAGGGGTAAAACATTACAATAACTCCTTGAATAACTATTATAGGAAAACGTCATGCGTGTATGTGATATTACCGGCAAAGGTAAACAATTTGGCAACAATGTAAGCTTCTCGCAACGCCACACTAAAAAGGTCTGGAACCCTAACCTTCAGATCAAGACAATTCTTGTTGACGGCAAAAAAGTTCGCCTAAAAGTTAGCACGCAAGCAATCCGAACACTCAAGAAAAAAGGCCTACTGGTTTAATATTTTGGCAGTAGCCCTTTTCTTTAAGTTAACTCCTTAGCTCTCTTCAAGAATAACCAGACTGGTAAGACCTTCGGTAAGATCTTCGGCCTTTGGCTTGTATTTTTTAATTGTTTCTTTTGGTTCCATAGAAAGAGCTTTTATTGCCTGATCAAGGGGCTGCTGTGGTACTTCAAAATGCAGCTTATCGCTCTGGTAGTGTGTCGGAATAACGACCTTCGGCTCTATCTTCTTTATTAGCTTAAGGGCGCCTACAGGATCCAAGGTAAAACCGTTGCCCCCAACAGGTACAACCATAATATCAATCATACCTATGGCTTCGAGTTGAGTATCGCTAAGGTCAGGGTAAATATGGCCTGCAATTAAGATACTTGTATCGTCGATTAATATCTTGTACATAGTTGCCGATTTATCGTTCTCTTTCTCTAGATGCGACTGGGCGGCTATGCCATAAATAGAGATACCGGCAATTTCGTATTCACCCGGCTGATCAATCAATAAGCGAACAGAATCTTTGGGTACTGAATGTGATCCTGTAAACAAAGCAATATCGCCACTTTTAAGCACTTCGTTGCCGCGAAGATTTTTAATATTGTCATCAACGACAATCCGGGCCTGCTTGGTACTTAGGCTAATACAATTTGCACCGTAGAACTGAATTTCCATGTCTCTCCTTATGATAATGTACCGTTTTTGTCTACCAAGACCTGCTTTTTAGAACTAAGAACGGTACTAATAAACTTGTCCTTAATTTGGCGGCGGTAGTCAAACTCTTGTGCAGACATTAAGGTAAATCTAATCTCTTTGCCTTCTTGTGTCTCCAGCTCTTTTACGAACTTTTGCAGTGCGTGCTGGTTTACATCGCCTACAATTAATAAATCGATACCACTGCTTTCATCTCTGGTAAATTGACCGGTATACAGAGCGACAACGACATTCCCTAACGACTTTATCTTTTCCCGTTCTGTCCCGGCGCTCTCGTTATTGGCGGCAGCTTGTTTTTTTGCCTTGGGCTTTGCCCCATTTTGGCCAAAGATAGCCAAAAGCGGCTCATAAAAATCATACGATTGATTAACTTCGTAATAGAGCCTATTGTCGGTATTGTCCGAAGAAATAATACCGATACTTAACAGATTAGCCAATTCCCTTCGAACTGAATTTATCTGCTCGTCGATTTTACGTGTTATTTCCCTAACATAGAATGATCTGTTTGGGTTGCTGAAAAAAAGCTGTAATAGTTTGACCCGCGTTTTAGACCCAAAGAGTTGCTCAATCATATAGCTATTGTAACAAAATTAGGTTTCAGCCTATATAGTTTTTGTTCAATAGTGATGTAATTAGGTCAACGGCTTCTTCCTTTTTACAGATCCATCGGATGTGATCGTTGCGCTTGAACCACGTTTTTTGACGTTTTGCGTACTGCAGGCTATTACGAATAATGGACTCCTGCACCTCTTTTAAATCACACTGCCCCTCAAAATAAGGCCGAAACTCCTGGTAGCCGATAGTCTGAAGCGCTGGGCATTCCCAACCAAATTTCGCAACCAAGGCCTCGACTTCTCCCTCTAGGCCTTTTTTTAGCATTCGGTCTAGCCGGTTAACCAACTTCTTCTCAAGGTCGTCCCGCTGTGGTGGCTCTAGCCCAAGTACCAGCGTATTCTTGCGCAACGGATTTTTAGTCCCTGAGGCACCCCCTGTTTCTAATTGCCTAATAAGATGACGATGATTACTGGCGTTGCGGGGTAATTTGATGCCTTTGGCAAGCAACATTGCCTGAAGTTCGCTGACGGTTTTGGCCGTAAGCTCTTCCCTGAGCCTAAGGTCTGGATAAGAACTAAAGGAAAAATCAAACAACACCGCATCGATATAAAGCCCTGTGCCCCCTACCAAAAAAGGCAGCTTACCCCTAGAAATTATGTTGCGAATTGCCGCCTGTGCCATCTGCTTAAATGCTGCTGCCGTGACTGGCTTGTCAGGTTGAGCGATATCCAGTAAATAATGTCGAACAGCATGTTGATCATCGAGTGACGGCTTGGCTGTGCCAATATCCATTCCTTTATAAACTGTTCTTGAATCAGCACATATAATCTCACCGTTAAACTGTTGGGCTAATTCAACTGCAAGGGATGACTTCCCACTTGCAGTTTGGCCAACAATCGCAATTAAAGGAGTGTTATTTGCGCCGGATTCCATAACAATAGACCAATATCCACCGTAAAATCTTCAGAAACAGCCACGCCATCAGCTTTGAGCGCCGCAGCGTGGGCAGCCTTGCCTCCATTTGGCCAACCTGCGGCTAAACCACCCTGTTTATTAACTACGCGCTGCCAAGGCAAACCAGCCGGACCAGTGTGGGCAATTTGCCCAACTTCCCACGCTGCCCAAGCCGCCCCGCAGTACGCGGCAATCTGACCATAAGTCATAACCCGACCCTTAGGAATTTGGCCCACAATATCATACACACATTGTTTAAATTCGGCGTCGACTCGTGGCATTACAATTTTTTACCCTTAATCTTAGTAAGTATGGCCATTTATAGCGATGTTTTACTTATCCGGGTTTTGGCCTCGTTGGCGATGGTTTTTATAAGTTCGTAAGAGGTGCGCGGGGAATGCTCTGTGTGCACTTCCATATCCTTCCGAATGCGTGGTATTACTTCGCCGCTCTCAACTTCTTTCGGACCAATAACCACCACATACGGGATCTTAAGAAGTTCAGCGGTACGAATTTTCTTGCCCACCGATTCATTGTCGGAATCTACCATGGCGCGAACGCCCATGGTCTTTGCCTCATCGGCCAGGCTATTAGCAAAATCTACAATTGCTTGATCCTGGTTAAGCGTAAGAATGCGGAGCTGTTCGGGCGCCAGCCAAACCGGGAATTTGCCGGCACAATGTTCGATATACACCGACAAAAAGCGATCAATTGAACCCATAATTGCAGCATGCACCATAATAATGCGCTCTCGCTCACCGTTCTCATTAATACAGGTTAGGTCAAAGCCTTCAGGCTGGTTAAAATCAAGCTGGATTGTCGCCACCTGATGCTCGCGACCCAGCGCATCCCTGCCCATAAAGTCTATCTTGGGGCCGTAAAAAGCAGCCTCGCCAACTCCATTAATATACTGGCCTCTTACCTTTTCGGTGGCGATTTTTTTGAGTTGCGTCTCGGCGCTTTGCCACTTTTCTGAGCTGCCCAAATAGGCTTCTTTGTTTGCTGGATCGTGGGTAGACAAACGGACTGTCAGTTTAAAGTCAAAAATATTATAAAAGCGTTCGATGATGTCCCAAATTTTTAAGACTTCCTCTTCTATATGTGCTGTACGGCAAAAAACGTGGGCGTCATCTTGGGTAAAGGCCCGGACCCGACTTAAACCCGACAGCTCACCAGTCTGTTCGTCCCGGTAGCAAGTTGTTGTCTCGCGGTACCGAATAGGGAGTTCTTTGTATGACCTAGAACGCGCAGCGTAAATTTGCGCATGGTGCGGGCAGTTCATCGGCTTCATGGCGAATTCATGGCCCTCGCGAGTTGTAATTTTAAACAGCTCGTGCTCGAACTTTTTCCAGTGGCCACTGGCTATGTAAGCTTCTTTTTTTGTAATATGAGGAACGTTAACTTCTTGGTAACCATATTCGTCGCGCATTTCCTGCACGAAGCGGTCCAATTGATTGCGAAGGACTGTGCCGCGTGGCGTAAACAATGGCAAGCCAGGACCAATTAGGTCCGAAAAAACAAACAAATCCAGTTCTTGGCCCAGTTTGCGATGGTCACGTTTTTTTGCCTCAGTAGTCATAGCCAAATAATCATCAAGATCTTTCTTGGTCTCGAATGCCAAGCCATAAATTCTTGTAAGCATTTTGTTTTTAGAGTCCCCGCGCCAATAAGCGCCGGCCATGTGCGTTAAGGTAAAAGAATCCGGCTTAACGGACGCCATATTCTCGAGGTGTCCGCCCTTGCAAAGGTCCCAATAAGCCCCTGACTTATAGAAAGCAACTGGTTTTGAACCATTTTCGGAGAACTGGTCAATCAATTCTGCTTTAAATTCGTTATCGGGGTATTCCTTTTTAGCTTGTTGGGACCTTTGCAAGGGC
>DASRJJ010000050.1:0-6136 GCA_035649555.1 Saccharimonadales bacterium (SeqCode) | reverse complement strand
GCGAGGGTAAAACCAGCCTTTCTGGCGCAGTCTTTTTAGAAGAAGTCATGACCGACAATCCTAATCTCGACAGAAAAAAAGTTCGACGCATGCTTACAAACTATCCCCCTCCTTTTGTTATTGTCCCCAAGGGCGTATCTTATCGTATTGCGCCCGATATGCTGCCAGCGATTTCTGATCTCGTACTCAGGGTCCATAGCCTTAGAAAAGATGGAGATTTCGGGAAAGCTGCCCAAACTCGAGCTCTTGCAATAGTCCGGGATAAATCTGACGTCGCTTTTCTTATGGCGAAGGCGCGACATCAAACATTGGGCAAAGGTACCTTTGAGTATGAAGAAAACGCGGAAATTACCACCCGTCGGCACGTAGGCTCCCTTACTCTTCGCCGACTGCCTATTGTTCAAGGGTGGCAAGCAAAGGCGGCCTGTAGAGATCAGGATCCTAGCCTATTTACGGAACCGGTCCCTGGGCCATCCGGAATAAAAGAAAAACAAGCCAAATCCATTTGTCGGGGATGCTCAGTGTGGGCTTCTTGCCTTCAGCGGACATTAGATACCGGGGAGCGAGGTATTGCGGGTGGTATGACTCAAGTTGAGCGTAAGCGATATGCAGCCAAACCCGCTTCGTATTCAGCTAAACATCAATGGTAGGGCTATTTGGTCTTGTCTGTCGTTGCTAATAATTATTTTCTTAGCTCTGGCATGTGTTGCCCTTTATTTGCATCGATCGACATGGCCCTTCGTCTAGTGGTCCAGGACGTCAGGTTCTCATCCTGAAGATCAGGGGTTCGACTCCCCTCGGTTTCTTTTAGAGGAGCGAAGATATTATTCTTCGGGTCTTTGGTCTGAAATTCCTAGGTCGAGCTGAATGAACGGTTGACCTACCGTCAAATCGGGTCCGCCTGTGGCAGTAATGACGCGCGGGATGTAAAAGGCGCACGCTGCACGTATGTCTTCGTTGTTTTTGGGGAATTGCGGCATAAAGCACTCCGAGCTAATCGGCTGGTCGCCGCTCTCGTGCGCAGTTAACTCATCCAGAGTCAATATTCTATCGTCCTGGTAGTGTTCAGTTGGGTTGGTACAGATTGTGACGAGCCCGTCGCGAATCCAGTTTGGGTCAAGAGCAAGATGTGCAAGGACGGTATATGTTGGCCGATTGGCCCTGGCACTAGCAAGGGGTCGCATGTCGAGCCAATGTATAGCCGACTCTTGGCGCAAGAACACGGGCAGACCACCCACAGTACGGAGGAGTTCAAAGGATAGAGCCGCAATACCTCCTCCGAGCTTTTGGGCGAAGGACTTGTTGGAGACGCAGATACCGGATTGACGCAACTGCTCCGCAGTGACGCCCTCATATAGCGAATGTGAGCCTCGCACGTGGGGGCCATAAATCGCCCGGTAAACATTTATTTTTCCAGGAGCGGGTTTAATCATAAGTATATTATATCATATTTAAGTTTAGCTCCTTACTGGAGGTTGCCGCTCAAGAATGTAGGCGACCAAGAGGACCTATTTCATTTAAGACCTAATTTTAGCTACTTTAAGTGTTGATCTATTTGCAGTAATCGCTGTTTTTGCCGCTGGTTGGGTCACCGGCAGGCAAAGCCCTGAGCTTTTGGCTATCGGTAGCCGGTAACCAGTCGAACCAGCACACGGCGTGCCAAGACAACTCTTTGTCCTGGGCGTGGACTTGTTGATAGGCGGCCGATTTGCTGGCTTGATTTTGTTGGCGGTAGTCATAGACACCCCAGTCAAAAAAGGTGTTTTGCGCGCCGACTATACCGACCGAGGTAGCCAAAGTCTCCCCCTGCTTTACATACACCGCCGGGTTTACTTGTTCTGTTCGCGAATCGCCTTCTTGGGGAGCGGGCCAGGTGTCGGCTATCTTTTTTAGGTTGTCGGGTAACTCACGGAAGTGCCCTACGCGATACATCACGCCGCAGTTATGCATGATGTCAAAGGTGTACTGCACCTCGCCCTCGGCTATGTAGCTTCCGCCGCGCACGATAAATCCATCTGTCGGCGCCGTTACCTGCACTTTATTATTAGCTGTGCCGTCAAAGCGGAAGCCGCCATGCGGTTTGTAGTTGCCGCTGCGCGTTTGGCCAGGGTACAGAACGGCCGTTACCTTGCTGATGTCAGTCGGCATGTGCATCATGGGCTGGTCCGGGCACGCGGGAGGAGTTTGCGTGCTGCGCCAGCCGTCTTCGGTCTGCTGCCAGATTAACTGTGGTGTCTGAGGGGAAGAAGCGGTTTCTTCGGCAGTTGGCGTCCCTTCGGTGTAAGGTGTTTGGTCTTTATTTTGATTTGTGCCAAGCACACGCCACCCAATAAAACCCACCACCGCAACCACGATAACCACGACAAAAATTTCAATATGTGCAAATCCGTTTTGTCGTTGTTTGTCCACACTTAAAATAATAAAGCATAAGCGATTTATTGTATATTCTTCCTAAAATTGGGCTCAGTGCACGTCTAGCCTTACCAATATTGGACATGCCTGGAAGACCGCAGCAGGTTTTTCTGAAACCACTTAACTTTTTCGCCAGCTGGGGATTGACGATACATAAGATTGTCTGATGAATATGAGTGCCACAGGCTGCACGTGTGGCCGATTTCGTGAGCTAAGGCAACGTTATCTTCCAGGCCGGGCTGGGCAATGACCACATAATCGCCTATAACCGACATGGAGCAGCCCAAGGGTCCTTGCAGACTACGCACCACAAACACCGTAACCGGAAAAGTGCCAGAAATAGGAATGGCGTTCCAGCCCGCCAAATGCTTGGCAAAAAATTCGCCAGCCACGCCGAACTCTTGGCCTGCGCCACAATGAAAGTCCAGGACCTCTGGCGGCGCCTCCTCTGTTAAAACTTCTACAAATTGTTTACTGTATGGTTTAACCTTTACATTAAACCTTTGTTTATAGATTTGTTTTGTCCGTTCAATGGCGTCCGATACTATCTGCGTGGGCACTACCTGGCCGCCCGGTACGTCGTCGCCCCCGCCCGTCGAAGGCGGCGCCGTAAGTATAAATACATGAAGTCTGAGTTTTTGGGCGGCCAAGCCACAAACCCAAGGAGTAGATCGTATAATCCAAAGGTTACACTGTTGACGATGGTTATAACCGCTCGCACTACGACGCGCACGACAGCCTTGGTGGCCCGCCATACCTTTTTTGCCGCTTTCTTGATGCTTGACCAAAGACCCATTGCCCACCCCGCTTCCAATTTTTAATGATTACACCAATTATAGCTCATAACTGGGGTGTTTTGAGGTTGCCTCTGCAAAAGCAGGTTCGGTTCCCAGTAAATTGAGTTCGAATTCCTATAAGTTTTTAACCAAAGATCGCTCATCGTAGTATGATGTATTAGTAGAATTCAATACTTTAGAGGGGCAAAAACATGCAACAAAAAGGTTTTTCGGCAATAGAAGCGGTCATTATACTGGTCGTACTTGGTGTATTGGGCTTGGGTGGCTGGTGGGTTTATCAAGCTAATACAAAAACGTCGCAAACTACCCAGTCTACACAGGCTACCGAAAGCGAAAAGCAGTCAAACGGCCAGGATACCGAGCAGACGGCTTACTCTAACGCCGATCTAGGTATCGCTTTTGAATACCCCAAAGAATGGGGCGACGTTGTTGTTGAGCCGGGCGCACCTTCTGGGGTTTTGCTTGGATTTTCTAAAAACCATTCGGTCGTTTTCGGCTCCTACGCAAGCATGCAAAATCGAAGTATGACTATTTACGATTTTGACGGCTACACAAAAGAAGGCAGTTCGTTTTACTTTAATGCGGGCAGCACAAAAGATGCCATTAATCCCAAGGCCATTGTTACTGCTAAAAACTCGGACATTTTAGTGGTCGATAATAACAGTTTTGACAGTTTAAAGAATTACTTCGATGTCGGTATTCTTAAGAGCCAAGACTACGAAGGAAGTGACTTGGCTGGTTTGGTAAATGTCAAAACAAGTTACAAAGGTGTGGTGTTTATAAATCAACAAAAGAGAGCAAGCAGTCCATTTGATACCAGTCTTAGCACTGGACAAATACCTCAAGCCGAATTTGAGAAACTCTTGGCGACAGTTAACGTTTTATAGGGGTCTACTTTGACCTGTAGCGGGATATGGAATCTTAGGATTGTCTATGCCCCGCGCCGTAACACTACCGGCCAAGGACTTTTTTGACGTCCGAAAGATCTTTGGATTGGTGTAAAGTAGGACCGATCTATCTGTAATGGATAGATTTGGTATGCTGAGATAAATGCCCAACCTAAAGCCATCGCCGATTCCTGACAGCCGGGTTGCGTCTGCAATGTTTGCATGGCGAACCGAACTTCGCTACGCTATAAAAAAACTGACGCCTCAACAACGCAAATACTAGATGGAAATGCGGGTTAACTAGGCCTCACCTGAGTTGGTCGAATTTGGTGGAGTATCATCCGAGGCAGAATGGTCAACCGGAGGAGTATTTGTGGGTGGCGTTGGGGATTTTTTGGCATGTTTTTTGCGCCACCACCATAAGGCTGCACCAATGCTAATAAACACAACAATCGCAACGATTATCCAAATCCACCCCGATTTTTTACCGGGAGTTGGTTGGTCGGTCGTTGTAGGGGTTTGCACTTCGGCGATGGTAAAGCTTGCCAGAGTGGCGCGACTGGAGGTTTTATTGGTGGCGGGATCAGTTACTTCTGCCTCAATGTGGTGACTGCCTGGCTCTAAACCCTCAACATTATAGCTCCAGTTACCGTTAGCGTCGGCTGTGACGGTTGCTTCTTGGGGTGTTGAGAAGATGTACAGTTTGACAATACCGTTAGGCACTGTTTTGCCGCTTAGCGTAAACGTTTCGCCTTGCTGAACGGTAATGTCTTCGGTGGAGGCTATTGTCTGACCGTTAACTTCCAATGTGTCTGTTTTCGGTGCCTCAGGCGGAGTAGGCTCGGGGGTTGGTGTTGGAGCGGGTGTAGTAGTTTTGGGCTTGGGAGGTGCAGCTTGCGTTACCGCTGTAAAAGTGACCGTTGCCGTGGTTGTGGGGCCAAAGAAAGCCCCGTCTTCGTAGTAAGTAGCTGTTATGGTTTTACTTTCTGCCTTGGTACTGCTCAGTGTAAAGGTGGCCTTGCCATCCGTCCCTGTCGATGAGTAGCGTGCGCCATTCGCACCTTCGCTTCCACCGGCAATCGTGTTATTTGAGCCGCTCACCGTAATTGCAGCTGGTAACCCTTGATGTGGATTTTCGATGGGGCTACCGCAGGGTGCTTCTGAACGCGCGAAATATGTTGTGCCGCCCTCTTGGCACTGAAACGTGGCCGCATAGACTGTAATGGTTGTCTTGGTACTGCCGTCCGCTTTAATGCTCGATGAGGATAAACTAATCTCTGGCGTAGGAAAGCCACCCGCAGCGTGCGCTGCAGTAAGCAAAGACAGGCACAGTCCGAGGCTCAGCGACAAACCACAAATAACTCTCAAGGTCAGTTTTTTCATTTTTTTGTATTGTCCTTTCAAGGCAATTATAGCCAGGCGGCTGGGCCGGATCAAGGGTGGTTTACAATGTTGTGTCTAATTATGAATTCCTCCTTACCAGTTCTGGATCAGTAACTGAGCGGTCGTCTCTTTCGATTCAGAAAGTCCGTATTGAGCTTATTGTTCCCATCTGCTGGTTTCGGCATTGTGGTGGAGTTCTATGTAGGCAGGATTGGTCCCTGGTTTTTGGGGTTCAATGCGACGGCCGGGGATCCAAAGTCCTGGGCCAGAATCGACGGTATACTCGATGAATCCGCCGTTTGCCTGGTAATTGTTTTTGTCGTACGTTTCGAAGTCTTTGACACCGAGCTCCTTTAGCGCCTGGATGGCGGCGACATTCCTGGCTAATTCTGGAATTGCAGGATCTTCCAGTAGTTGCTGGAGGCGTTTGCGGTCTTGCCAGTCCACGGTAGTAGCAATGGCATCCATGTAGCGGTTGAGCATGCCGTGCGAAAAAATTAATTCGCCTGGCCTTGCTCCGTGGCTTTCTAGGGCTATAATACCGCGCAAGGATGCGCCAAGCGGACTTTCGCCTGAGTCGTCCCCTTCTGCTCCGAGACGCATCACCCATTCCGCATAGTTATCAATGTCTGTTTGGTGTAGCTGCTCGGTAAGGGC
>DASRJJ010000049.1:0-4414 GCA_035649555.1 Saccharimonadales bacterium (SeqCode) | reverse complement strand
TCCAGACTACTTCGTGGTGAAAGTTCTGGAATAGCCGCAAGACTCGCTCTTCTTGTTCGTCGCCCAGTTGTTTTAGGTAATTGCCTGCTTCGTATAAGGCAAGCTGGCCGCAGCACTGGGCAAAGTCTAATGCAAGAATGCTCCTGTATTCTGGGTGGGTGTTTATAAGGGCTGTATGGTTGGTTTCGTCTAGTTGTATATTTAGGTGGGCAGAAGTTTGACTGTCGAGCTCATCAAGTCTGCTCGCAAACCCTTTGCTCAGATTGTCGTACTCCGGAAATAATGTTTGGCGGACTTCTGTCCCGTCGTAAAGCTGCACATGACTCACGACAAGCACTATGCAAAACCGGGGCTAATCTGTTAAATTGTTTCTCACGGTGAGAGACAATTCTTACATAGGTATTTTTTTTGCTACAGTTACGTCAATTATGAAAGATCGCCTCGGTGTTAGTGAAAAGCTAGAATATTTGGGGTTGACTAAAGACGAAGTAGCGATTTTTATGCAATTACTAGATGCCCCTAAGACGCATCTAGAAATTAGCCGAGCAACGGGGATTGTGCGGTCAAATGTATATCGTATTGTGGACAGCATGATAAGTAAGGGCTTGGTAGCCCAGTATGCGAACGATGCTGCAAAATTGTTAGCCGTAGCACAACCCGAAGCGCTGGAGCTGCTAGTACTCGAGCAAGAACAGTTAGCCCAAGAACGTCGCAATCAACTGGGTCAAATTTTACCAATTCTTGCCGGGCATAAGACGGATGCCGACGATTTTAGTATCAAAACATATGTTGGTGTAGCTGGTATTAAGCAAATGCTATGGAATGAACTTAAGGCCAAAAGCGAAATCTTGCTTTTTTCGGGCGATGTCATGGATAGAGCAACCGGCCGGCGATGGGCAGAGAGGTTCCGGGCCGAGGTTGTCAGACGTGGGCTAAGAACGCGCGGCATCCAAAACGTAAAAGATCGTGGCATTACCCTTTCGGACCAAAAGGGGTACGGCGAACATTACCGAGCGCGATATTTAGAAGAAGATTTTTTGCATATTCAGTTCGAAATGAGTATTTACGATAATAAAGTTGGCATTTACAGCTCGCTGGCTCACTCGCAGCTAGGTACCGAAATCAGCAACCCTTTTTTGGCAAAATTTATGCGGCAGATTTTTGAACATTACTGGACGATTGCCAAACCCTAGCGAATCAGATAGCCGAAATAAATCATGCAGAAAGAAGGTTACCCCAATGTCTTCTTTCTTGCAGATCTTTTTATTAAAAAATTATTATATTTTTTAAGGATGTTTGTCACACTTAGTTGCGTTTGCCTACAATGTATAAAATTATTAAGACTAAGTAATTAAAGGACGTTATGCCCTACAAAAGATCGCTAGTTTATGAATCACTCCGTCTTGCACAAGAAGGAGATTTTGGAGCTGCCCTAGCAGTTTGGGAGCACGAAGGCTTAAAGACGGGTGCGGAGAGATTTTTGCGCATTGCTGGTAGGCTCGCTGTAGGGCGGTCGGCGCTGGCAAGTGTTGCGGGTCCTAAGCCAGATGATCCTAGGCTACGTACTGCCATCGGCCCATTACAGCTTGATGGGCCTATTGGCCTTGCACCTGGGTGGGATAAAAGCGGTACAACAATCCGTGCCTGGCAAGAACTTGGCGCTCGGCACCATACAACTGGCGGTATTGCACTCCGGCCACAAAGGGGTAACCCCTTGCCTCGGCTCTATACGTTTGATAGACGAATTGGTGACCACGGTAAACAAGTATCTCTTAACAGTTACGGATTCCCTAGCCCTGGCGTTAAGGCCGTGGCCCGCAATATTGCACGGCAGCGTGAGCTTGGTGTAACCATCCCCGTTATCACCCAGGTTGTACCTAACGCCGATATGTATGCCCCCGACAAAATGTGGGGTATTGGCGATGAGCTCGCCCAGTCGATTGCTACGCTTATAACAATCTGCGAGCCTGATGCTATTAGCCTAGGCCTTAGCTCGCCAAATACCCGAGGCATGCGTGACGCCCAGGATAATTACAAGTTTATGTATACAGTAACCGCGAGGGCTCAAGAGGCAATCGCCGAACATTCCAAGCAGGACATCCCCCTTATTTACAAAGGCGACGGCGACGGTGGTAAGGATAGGCTTGACATGTATATCCGTTTAGCCCAAGAAACTGGTGTTGCACTTGAACTAATAAATACGACCTCGGACCCCAACACCAAGGCGAAATATGGCGCCGACACACTAGGTGGCGGCCTTGCTGGCGCAGACTCCGACTACCACGATCTAGCCCTACGGTCGGTCCACTATGTGCATAAACAAACGCACGGCGAAGTGCCGATAATCGGTGTCGGCGGTGTTAATACCCCGGAACGAGCGCTGGCAATGATTTGCGCGGGAGCCAACGCAATTGGCGTCAATACAGCCGTACGGAGCCTGGGCTTCGGCACGTTTACCTCTTTAGAAAATGGCCTGCTTGAGCTCATGCCCGCAGAGTAAATCCTACCCTCCGTGACCTTACACATGTAGCTTAGATAAGACATATGGTAGTATGGTTTTTGTATGCAAACACCGCGTTACGAAGAGCTGCCAACCTGGAACGCGGAAAACCGCCGCACTTTTGCGACGGCACTTATTCAGGACATGGCTACTACAACAAATGGTGACCCAAATCAGTGGCTGTATGGCCTGTCTCGATTTTTATTGCAGGATGATGAGTTTGCACTTCCACAAGAACCGCTGTCTGGCGAGGTAATGCCCGTTATTGCAGGTAGCCTTTTGGAAAGCGTGCCACGGACCGGCGGCTATTTACGCGCCATCCAACGTGCGGCCCAAGCGAACAGCGCAATCGATGCTGGTTGCGGCCCAAGCGCTGTATTGGCATTGGGAATCGCGGTCTTTCACCCACGGGCCGAGATTTTTGCCTACGAACTTAGCCAGCCCTCTGCTCGTTGTGCTGCAGGTATTGTCGATCTACTTGGTTTTAATGACCGGATTACAGTGATTGCCGACAATGTGCTGACAACTCCTTTACCCAATGTGGATTTGGGTGTGACAGAAACGTTTAACCACGGGCTTGCTACCGAACCAGGTGTTAAAATTGCCCATCGACTTTCAAGTGTGTCGGGCGTTATATTGCCAGCTAAAGCAGTCATGTATGCACAGGTGGGTCCTTATGACAGGGCACCATGGCATAAGGTTGATGTTATTGACTTTGCTGAAGGCAGAGAGATTGTAAGGGGTGAGTTGCCTTCTAATTTTAGGGGCGAACAATCCGTTAGCGTGCGTGCTGAATACCTAGACACAAATAATGGTGTAGTCATTGATTGTGACTCTATAGCTAGCCCATTGGCGATAGGCACTGTCGACGTTCCCCGCGTTGGCGGTACAGTGGGTTTTGAATATCCAGTAGGGCATAGCGCCACGCTGACCGTTGCCCGTTTATGGGCGGCAGACTAGCCATTGTAACAGCCTGGCGGCATGGTATAGTTGATGAATGGTTTACATTTTTTTGGCTTTAATTCCTTATGTTGTGTTCGTGCTTGCTAACCGATATGCTAGCCAGCGTATAGACGTGGCCATGGTTGTGGCTATTGTCAACATTGTTGCTACCATTGTGCTGGTCGGGCTGGTTGCTGTTAAATCTGGCAAGCCCACGGCCGAGCATTTAAACACGCACATGATGTCATATATTGCAGCTGCAATTGGCGGTTTGGGTATTGCCGCGTATAGTTTCTTTTTAGCTAAGGCGTTTGCGATGACTAATGTGGCTATTGTGCTGCCGCTGGTGCTGGGCGGGATAATTGTTCTGGGTTCGCTGGCTGCCTATGTGGTGTTTCGCGAAAAGATAAATGTATTACAGCTGGCCGGCCTGGTGGTGGTTGTGATTGGCATGGGTATAATTGTATTTGCAAAACTCCGCCCGGCAGTTTAATTATTCTTTAATAATGCTATGCTATAAGGATGAGCGGTTTCCACCCACCCAAGCTGCCTTTTTTAGGTGGTCTTATGGAAGACTCCGGAGTGGACACGCACGACGACGCCCATATGTTCGCGGCATATTTAAAATCTGGCAAAAAGCTGCCGCCACTTGCTATGTCGATTGGCGACCCGTATTTGTTAGGCGGCCAGTTACCCAAAGGTCTGGCGGCTTACGAGCGGAAGGCTCCGCCCTATTTGGGCGGCTACAACCGCACGCCAGCCGGCAACCCTGAAGCCCGGCGGTTACTTTTAGCCCATACAGTACGCGTCCACAAACTGGACCAGTATGCCGTGCCCGAAAAAGATTTTAACCTGCACCTTACCTCGGCAACGGGCACCCGTGGCATTATGCACGATTTTGGCCGGTATGTTTTAGATCGCACCAAAAAAGATAAACGCAGACCTGTGGTTTTGTGCGCTTCCCCTACCTGG
>DASRJJ010000048.1:0-12346 GCA_035649555.1 Saccharimonadales bacterium (SeqCode) | reverse complement strand
TGAAAAATTTTACCGCTCACACCGCTCTAAAGAACAGGTTGGCGGTACCGGCTTGGGCTTGTACCTAAGCAAAGCAATCGTCGAGGCCCATGGTGGGCATATTTGGGTCCAGTCCAAAGAAGGCCAGGGCAGCGTGTTTGGTTTTACCGTGGTGCCATATGCCCAGCTAGCCGAAACCAGTAAGGCCGGCGACAACAAGGACATTGTTCGCGGCGCGCACGGCTGGATCAAAAATCACTCACTTTATAGGGGATAAATAGGGTACAATAGCTCCATGGATTCGCAACCACCAAGCAGGGCCAGGAAAATTCTGTGCGTCGAAGACGAACGATTTATTAGCGAACTTTATGTCCGCGCCCTGACCAAAGCCGGCTACCAAGTAGTTGTCGAACAAGATGGCCAAAAGGCGTTAGAGCTAGCGCGCACCAACCAGTTCGACATTATTTTGCTCGATCTTATGATTCCTACAATTACCGGCATTGATGTACTGCGCCAGTTGCGGGGCGCCGGCCAAAAACCGCTTAAAAGTAAAATTGTCATTACGACCAACCTGGAACAACGCGAAGATATTCGGGCGGACATCGAAAAACAAGCCGACGCTTACCTAGTAAAAGCCGAGATAACCCCTAAAGAACTCGTCGCCTTTTTGGACACGATCAAATAATATGCAAACAAATTGGCACGTTATAACCGGTGGGCCGGGGACGGGTAAAACCGTACTAATTAACTTACTGCGTAAGCACGGCTACCACACTGTACCCGAAGCGGCCACAGAAATTATCGACGAGGGTCTTGCCCAAGGCAAAACCATCCAGGATATCCGTGGCGACGAACACGAATGGCAAGCAAATATCTTACAACGTGCTTTGCAAAAAGAGGCTGCTACGCCGCCCAATCAGTTAACATTTTTTGACCGCGGTACTCACGACGGGCTTGCGCACTTACACTATTACAACCTTACGCCTCGCTCCGAATGGAACGACATCAAGTATGGCAATCCCTATAAAACGGTGTTTCTATTAGAACCGTTAGGCGATGTCGCAAAAGAATACAACCGTATAGAAAATATTGAGTTTACCCGCAAAATCACTGGGGTGATGCGCGATGTCTACCGCCAAGCCGGCACCGAACCAATCATGATCCCGGCATTGCCCCCAGAGGAACGCGTTAAACTCATCCTAGAGCATATAGGACTATAAACCCTTATCTATCGGGCCCAAATCACGCTCTGTTTCTAGCAAGGTAACCGCATCGTCATACCGAGCAGTGTCCTCTCCGAGTTCGGCTACACGGTCGCGTACCCTGCGCGCCAAGGTTAATCGTTTATCTATCAGCTCGTTTGGATCATTAACAATTTCAAAAAGACGATACAGACCTCTGGCCTCAGTCCATTCGGCATGTATTAAGGTTTGAGCTAACACATCATAATCAGTCATGACATCTGTTAATCTTAAAGCTTCTTGCTCATGGCCCCGTTCTAAGAAAAATACAACCATGGTTTGCTGGGCAGCCGTGGTTCGTAAGGAACGGCCAAATTCTAACGCCAAATCTGGATGCTGGAGGTTAGTAAGTTCAATCACGAGTGCTCTTTTAAAATCATCCCACATAATAGATTCCGGGTAACGATCATGCATAGCATTCAGATGACCAATCATTTGTTCGATACTCTCAGCATCAGGGGAATGTACCTGCCTGAGTCGATCAAAATGTACCGCAACCGCATGTTGCCGCCATCTGGTAGGCACATTTGCCCAGGCTTCATCGTTTCTAACCAGATTTGCTATGTTTTCCACACTAAGTGAAGGCCTGACTTCTTGCTGGGAATGCGCCCAGCCCGTAACCGGATCCTACCCTGGTTCAAGTTCAGATAGCGCCGTTTCTAAGTTGTCGATTTCTGGGCTATCGGGATCTTCACGAATAAGAATGTCGCAATAGGCCTGGTTAAAGCGGTACAAACGTGAACTGTCCGGATCAATAGTAAATCGTCGCATAAAGCTTATTGCCATAGCCTCGCCAGTTTGTTCATCAAGTTGGCTTCCTAAGGTGCGTATGGTATCAACCATAATATGGAACGAGCGCATGCCATATACTAAGTCAAGTGAATCTTCTGTGTGGTTCGCCACTAAATGATTCGCCATATACGAACGGAGTGCGTCCCAAGCGTGTGTGTTGGGATGGGTTTGTTCACGTTCGGTAAAAGCAGTGTGTATTTCGGCCATTAACTCAGGGGTTGCCCCTTCGGTGGTGATAGTTCGCCGCCAAGTAGAACATGTAGCCACGAAAGCTTCAGCATCCGGTACTTCTTCCCAGCGGGTACCTCTCAAAAACTCCAAAGCATTCGGGTCCACACCGCCCGGGAACGGTGGTAATGCCCCCGGGCTAAGGGGATTCTCAAACCCACGATTAGTCATACAAGTACCTCATTAATCATTTATTTGTAACATATCCGCATAAAAAGCAACAACGCCAATGTTTTGCAGCCAATCTTTGGTATCTGCGTTACTATTTATTGATGAGATAGTTGTTAATTATAAAAGGACTAAGATATGGCTAAAGAAATACGAACGGATTTGCCGATCTCTAGGTTTCCAAGTGGCTGGGAAGGCAATTTGCGCCTCTGGGTCGTTGATAACATTGTTGTTAACGAGTCGCGCACGCACATCTTGCTAGTGTACCGTTCCCCGGGCGAAATTGAGGGTGACAAGTGGGCCCTCCCTGGCGGCTACGTAGAACCCGACGAAACTGTAACGGGGGCTGCAAAAAAAGAAACCGAAGAAGAAGGCGGCTTGCCACAGAAGGCGCTAGGTAATATTGCCCTATTTAGAATTGTCGATAATCCTAACCGCCGGAACGAGCGAGCGCAAAATATATCCGCCGTATTCGTAACGGTCATCGACGACGAGACTGCCTTTAGCCAAGTGCAGCTACAAGCAGCCGACCCAGACGGTGGCACAAACGAGGCTAGGTGGTGGCACAGATTGGATGGCTTACCCGAAATGGCCTTTGACCACCGCGAAATCATTGCCGAATTTACGGCCAATCCAACTGTCTACCCCTTGGACATATTTATGTCTGTAGCGCGGGCCAATTAACCCGCTAGGGTATAAAATGGTACTACATGAAAGACGAAGAGAGATTTGGGGTGTCTGTGCACACCGGGTTTCCTAACCCGGCGATCGACCAGCGCTTGCAGGCGCTTGATTTTAACAAGCTACTTATTAAAAACACCGTCAGCACCTTTATGTTCCGTATTCGCGGTAACGACTGGGAAGGGGCTGGGGTGTTTGACGGTGACATTGCCGTAGTAGACCGCGCCTTGCATGCCCGCAAAAACGATGTAGTGATTTGGTGGAGGGAAGCCGACAGCCAGTTTGCCATTTCGCACCTGCATGATATGCCCGACGGGGCAAGCCTTTGGGGTGTGGTTACGGCGACGATCCATCAATTCCGCACTACTTAGCTCTGTTGCGCCCGCTCGACAACCCACGTATACTTTTCCTAATGAGCGAACTTGTGGTAGCCGTGGACGGCTTAATAAAAGATTACGGAACATTCCGAGCGGTAGACCATGTGTCGTTTTCAATCAAAAAAGGCCAGGTGCTGGGGCTGTTAGGGCCAAATGGGGCTGGAAAGTCCACCACTATTCAAATGCTAATTGGCGTTACGCTACCTAGCGAAGGCACAATTCGCTATTTTGGCAAAGATTTTGCCAAGCACCGCCAAGCCTGTCTACAAAGGCTTAATTATGCTTCTGCTTACAACACACTCCAGCAACACATGACAGTTAAAGAAAATCTAGCCGTGTTTGCTGCGATGTATGGCCTTAAAAATCCAAAAGATAAAATAGCCGAACTAATGGACTACTTTGCGGTTAAACGCCTAGAAAAACAAATGTACCGTAACCTTTCGGCCGGCGAGCGGACTAGGGTTAACCTAGTAAAAGCGTTGCTAAACGACCCGGAGCTGGTTCTGATGGACGAGCCCACGGCCTCGCTCGACCCAGATATTGCCGACAAAACGCTTGGTCTTGTCGAAAATCTGCGCCGCGACCGTAAACTCTCCATCCTTTTTACAAGCCATAACATGGAGGAAGTAACGCGTTTGTGTGATGAGGTTATCTTTTTAGACAAGGGTAAAATTGTTAGCCAAGACACTCCTGCCAACCACATGAAGCGCCTTGACCAAGCCGAGGTCAACCTGCATTTTAACGGTGCTGCGGCCAAACTCGACGCTATTTCGGCCGATCAAAAAGGCCAGGCAACCTTTGGCAACACCGGCCAGGCGACCTTTGGCAACACCGGCCAGGCGACTATAAAAATTTCTAGCAAACGAATCCCGGCACTTCTTGCGGCTATTCACAAAGCTGGGCTTACCGTTACCGACATCGACATCCGCAAACCTACGTTAGAGGACGTTTTTTTGGACATCGCCCGGAAAGGAAGGTCCTTATGATGCCCTCAAGTTGGCAGCGCCTGTCCGGCCTCATTTTACAGGAATTGTACGTTACCCGGCACCGGCTGGAAATTATTGTCGACACCTTCTTTTTCCCGCTCATCAATGTCATTCTTTTTGGTTACATTACACACTTTATTGGCACCGGCGGCGCACTAAACGGACAAATTTTTATTGTTGGCGTTTTGTGGTGGCAGTTGCTAACCGTTATGCAATACAACGTTACGGTCAGTAGCATGTGGAATATTTGGTCGCATAACCTAACTAATATTTTTATTGCGCCTATTTCGATTGGGGAGTACTTATTAGCAGGGGCGTTGTCTTCGGCGCTGCGCACGGTGGCGATTGCCGTACTGTTATTTTTGGGCGCGTGGGTAGTGTTTGACTTCGACGTACTGAGCTTAGGTTGGGCCAACATGGGACTATTTACACTCAACCTATTGTTGTTCGGCTGCGCGCTCGGCATTGCATTTTTAGGTGTTATTTTTAGGTTTGGCGTACGTATCCAAGCGATTAGCTGGGGTGCAATTTATGTAATTCAACCAATTACCGCGGCGTTCTTTCCAGTAGCAGTGCTGCCCGGG
This sequence comes from Saccharimonadales bacterium (SeqCode), assembly GCA_035649555.1. GTDB lineage: Bacteria > Patescibacteriota > Saccharimonadia > Saccharimonadales > UBA4665 > DASRJJ01. The sequence goes on along the minus strand of DASRJJ010000048.1, from coordinate 7,310 downwards.
TTTTTACAGGTGGTCGCGTACGCGCTGCCGCCAACCTACGTGTTTGAAGCCGCCCGGCAGGCGCTAAATACCCCTACTGTTAACTGGCGGTATGCTGGCATTGCCTTTGTGCTCAACATTGGCTATGTAATTCTGTCGCTCCTACTATTTAGGTATTTCTTTAAAAAATCCAAACAAAGCGGCCAATTCGCCCGGAACGATTTGTAGTAATAAAGGTATGAAAACAGTGTTTGCGCTGATCGACTGTAACAACTTTTTTGTCAGTTGTGAGCGGTTGTTCCGGCCGGATTTGGAGGGCAAACCTGTGGTGGTACTGTCCAGTAACGACGGTTGTATCGTAGCCCGCAGCAACGAGGTTAAAAAACTTGCTATTCCTATGGGGGCGCCGGCATTTAAATATCGGCAGGCATTTAAGCAAAATAAGGTCGTTGAATTTTCGGCCAATTTTGAGATTTACGGTGATATTTCGAAGCGTATTACCGCATATTTAATGACTGTGACGCCACGGATCGAGGTATATTCGGTGGACGAATCGTTCCTTGACCTATCTTCTTTACCAATCGACGATTACGCAGCGTGGGGCAGGGCGGTTGTAGCTTCGATTAGGCGCTACATCGGTGTGCCGGTAAGTATTGGCATTGCCCCCAGTAAAACACTGGCCAAATTAGCGGCCGAGATGGCTAAGCAAAACCCGGACCACCAAGGGGCAGTGGATTTGATAAACATTCCAGCCGAAAGAAGGGAAGCATTGCTTGGCCAAATGCCCATCCATAACGTCTGGGGTGTAGGTTGGCGTACTAATCCAAAGCTACGCGCCGAGGGCATCTCGACCGCGCTAGCCATGGCCAAAACCCGGCCACAGCACGCACAACAACTCATGGGCATTGCTGGGCGCAAAATGGTGGCCGAGCTAAACGGTACGGCCTGCTACCCGCTGGAGTTGGAGGGTAAGGTGGCCCAAAGCATCGAACGCGGCCGCACCTTTGGCGAAGACACCAACCAAATGCATGTGCTCGAATCGGCCATTGCCAACATGACCGCCCGCGCCGCCTTTGCATTACGCCGCGAAAAGTTACTGGCTAAACGCATCGGCTTTTTTACCAACACCAACCACCACAAACCCGGGTACCGCCAGTGGTGGCGCGTTCTCAAACTCGACCAGCCAACCAACGATACCGGGTTGATAATCTCGATGCTAACAAAAGAACTCGACAACATCTTTAGTAGTAGCCAAATGTACCACCGCCTTGGTATTTATCTGAGTGACTTTGTACCCGAAACCGCCTTACAAACTGACTTGCTTGGCCACGTCGACCCCAGCACACACGACCGCGCTAGCGCCCGCATGCGCGCCCTAGACGAAATTAACCACAAGTTTGGCCGCCACAAAATGTACTACGCCGCACAGGACTTACAGCGGAGCTGGGAACCCAAATACAAGATTCGCTCGCCGCGCTACCTCAGCGAATGGAACGAGCTGCCTGTAGCCCGAGTAGTACAATAGCCGGCCATTGGTACTCTCAGGGGAAGCGAATTACCATTACTTTGCAGCCCGGTCGTTATTAAACTCAAGTAAAAATTCGGAAAAAAACAAACCTTCTTGCGGGGTGTCTAGCAAGTGCTTAATCTCCAAAAACCCGGGCATCATGTAGCTTATGGGGAGCGCGGCGACGTCCTCCCAATGGCACGAACCACGATGCGTAGCAGGCGGCAGGCCCGGGGATCCTTCAACACGCCCACTAAACACATGGCACAGTGCTTTTGTTATGGTAAAACCGCCTTGCTTGACATGAATATACACAAACCCGCGTTGGGTAAGCGGGATGTCGGTAAGCCCCGTTTTTTCCTCTAGTTCACGCAAGGCGGCTTGTTCTATGGTTTCCTCCAGGTGTGTCTTGCCTAAAGGGAACCCAAACTTATGAATATAGGGCTGAAAGGCGCGTTTAAACAGGAGCGTTTGGCCTGTGGCATTCGTAATTTCGATTACGGTTAAAATGTGCGGCTGGATGCGGTTGACCATCTTTTCTTGGCTCATGCGGTCGACGAGTGCTAAACCTTGCGGTGCCAAAAAATATTGCTTGTCCTTTTTAGCAACAATACCTTGCTTAACTAATTGTTCTAGGTGATAGGCAAAATGATTACTCTCGACACCTGCCGGCTTTATTTTCGAATACGCCAACGACTCGGCATACAATAGCTTGCCCAGCACCTTCCTTTGAATATGATGCACTATACTATCTTAAAAACGCTGTCAAATCTTGTCAAATTGATTTGACTAAATTTCATTTGCCTCAGGTCTTTTTGCGTCACCCCTGCTTGCCTCAAAGGTAAATGTCTCAAAACAAACTGTCTATTTTACAGGGGGTATGCCGCGATATCTTTGTACCTGGAAGCGCTTCCAACTTGCAAACCCTAAACAGGAAGTTGGAATGAGTGAATTTGATTTTCCCAAATACGGTGATGGATTTGAGCTACCAGAAAGACCACCAAGGCCACGCGAGGTTGGCCCTAAAGGTCAGCGCTGGGAGTATAGCGAAGGCGAATTTTTGCGTGATTACACAAACGCGTTGTTGGCGGACACCCCGACCGGGTACCCCGCTTTTAAGGATCGTCTACGGCTTAACGATGCTAGCCAACTAAGCCGGGTAGAGGGCGACAATTATGTGCCCTTGTATATTCCGTACGATGCCCGTGCGCCGTGGTGCCTCAATGACTACCCGGCAACCCATCCAGAATACGAAGCCAAATTTTTAGATGAAGGGGGCGTTTACCCGCCGACCGATGAAGAACAAAGGGAATGGGATGCGCTAGGCATCCAAATCGACCAACGCGGAATGCCTGTGCACCCGTATGCCAAAAGTATGCTGCTTGGTGGCTATACATCCGAAGGTGAATGGGTACACCCCGGCGGGGTGGTTACGCCGGGTGACTACTTTAGGCGCGGGCGCGGGCCACGAAAAACAGCCGACATGCTGCTAGTAGCCGAAGAGAACGAAAAACTATACGGCTTGTTTATTGAACGTAAAAATAACGGATTGCTGGCAATCCCAGGCGGACACCTCGAACCCGCGGACAAACAGCTCAGCGAACAACTGGACGGGCAACTCAACGAATACGAAGTTGGCGGTCTTAGGGAACTAGAAGAAGAAACCGGCATGAAAATAAAAATAACGCCCAGGGGTCTAAGCTGCTCAGGCCTAACAGTAGTGCTTAAAAAAATCTGGGCTGGGAAGGGTGCCGACCAGCGGGCGACACTGCACGCTTGGCCAGAGGGCGAAACCTTTGCAGCGTTTCTGCCTAATATCCCCAAACAAAGGCCAAAAGCTAGCTCGGACGCCAAACGCGTAGTGTGGCTTCCGCTCAGCGAAGACACCCTTGGCAAGCTTACTGCTTTTTCTAACCACAGCACTATGGCCCGCCGAGCAATACGCCAGTACCGTGACGAAACCAAAACGAGAATCGATCCGGACGGCGGTATCTGGTAGAACTATTTAAAAAAAGGGGCGTCTGGGAGGAGACGCCCCAAAACAATCGCTTTCGTCCTTTTGGACTCGTCAGCATAACTACGCAGTTATGGAGCGATGTAGGAGAGGTAGGGAGGACGGCGGAGAAGCCAGTATGAAGCACCGGCTTCGTCCGCCGAACCTTCGACCTATCTCATCCACACAGCCGTGTGATTGAGACTACAGCATCATGCCAGCCAGTACGCTGCCACCCAAACCCTGTTCAACGGCCCAGACCGGAACGACGTAGTCGCCGTTGGGTCCATCGGGACGGTTGTCGACGAAGCCGGTGACACAGTTGGGCGCCCAGGGTTGACCTTGGACTCCGTAGTCGCCGTAACCGACCTGGATAGGAAGGTTGTCCATACCTTGGACGCCAAACGCTACCTTGAAGTCCCGGAAAACCGGAGCTCCAGGGAGGGGCACCTTACCGTCGTGGCCATCGAGGCCGGGGATCGTCAGAACATCGGCGTTCCGCGGTTCGTAGCTAACGACGATGGGGTGGCGGGGCTCAACTTCACTGTCGAAGCACGCAAGGACAAAACTGTCCTCCGGGGACCACGACATGTAGAAGCCGATCATTTCTTCCAGTCGCTTGGTGCGGCCGGGGCGACGGTGATCCGGCACCTGGTCGAGCACAGACAAAATGTCGTCCGGGCCCTGTGCCAGAATGACGGTGTAGTCACCGAAGTCCTCCACCACGAGCTCTGCCCGAGACCCGAAGGCGAAGTCGAACATGCTGCCCGCGGAAGGGACACGGACCAATTCCGGAAGCCGGAAGGTCATGTCGTCCATGAACGTACGCGTACGCTCGGGGCCGCGAACGAGCCGCAGGTTGGTACCGGCGTAGTTGAGGAACATGCAGTTGCCTCCGGCCAAAGTGCGGGCCTTGTTTTGGTAGCCGCACACATGGACAGGGACTCCATCGAGCTTAGTAGCGTGGACATAAGTCCGCGTCTTCTGGATGCTCGCCGGCTCTGCAGTGACGCACATTGGCGTCTCCCTCCTGGGTTGTGCCAATAAATTGGCAGTGGTTTTTATTACTGTAGCCAAAAAAAACAGGCATAAATAAAGTTATACAACTTTTTAACTATAAAATCAATTTAAAACACCTCGTCCTTTTGTTCCTTTTGGGCTAGAGCACCAAGAAGCAGGGTGCCAGCTTGTAGGGCCACCTGGATACGACGGGGCAAGAACTGTGGCTGCAAATAATCCTCGGCCATTTGAGCAATGTGGTCCAAGGTATCGTTAGCTCGGTTGGCAGCCACGGTATTACCGGTTTGTTCGGCCAATCGCGTCGCTTGCCCCAAGGTAACGGCAATATAAAAAACACGGCGAATAAACAGCTTGGCACGATCTGCAATAGTTAGATGCTCTGGACTAGTATCAACTGCTGTTTTGTTTCTTTGGTCAACCTCTTGCCGCCACGATTTGTAAATCAAACGAGTTGCCTCATGTAGATGCTGTACGTCTTGAGCCAAATGTTTTGTATCTACAGATGCTATAATTGCCGCCATTTGCTGCATCATATTCTCGATTTCGGGGTCGATCTCGGCAAGAATTTGACTCATCGTTTGGCCCGACGAATTATGGTCTAATAAAGAAGATGAAATATAACAGGGTACTTCGCTGCTAAGGAACAGGTACTTCGCGTAAAAGGCCGCTGCACCTACCAAATCCCGCATAGCACTTGCCGGGTTGGCGCCTATGCCTGCCATCCACAAACCGGCATCATAGTAATCTTGCACTGTTGGTTCGGGATACACCCCTGGGCCAAACTTTTGTATTTTTGGCGAGTCAGGAGCGCCTTCAGGCATTTCTGGCCGTATGGCCTGTCTAAGTACCTCTAGGTCAGGCACCAACCTTGCAGCGGGGTGGCTTATAAACGTGTACATACCGTTTACAGCGGCATTGTGTAGCGGACCTAATAAATCAGGAAGGAATTGGCGCAAAATTTCTTCGGTCACTTTGGCGCCAAGCAACGAACTTTTATGATGTGCGTCTTTATAATCAAAACTAAAGTCCCACACAGCTTGCTGATGCGACCGGCCAGCATTTCTAAGATACTCGCGAATGGTGATATCTCCAGTGCCGTGGACTAAATCGTCACCATTTATTTTTAAACCACCGGGGAAGGCGTCTAAAAAGATAACTCTCTTAATCCCTAGCATGCGCATCAATTCCGGCTGGGCGGCAAAAAGCTTGGAAAGGAAGTCAAATGTTTGCGTCCACATTAGTTCATTAGTGTGAACATTCCCCATTATAAAGACTGTGCCGTGGTCTTCTAGCTCGTCGGCATCCGGCAATTCGATAAACAAGGCATCTAAAGAATCCTTGACGGCAGGGTCTGGCTGTATAGGCTCTAGTTGTACTCGTACATCAGTAGCGTTGCGGTACTGGTCGCGCAGATCGACAAAGCCTTGTTGCACCTCTTCGCTGTCGCGGTAGGTCTGATAATCGGGCACTGTTGCCAATACGTCATAGATTGCCTGACGCGGTAGGTCAAGACCCTCGGGTTTCGTAATGGTTACTTCTGGTGCCCACGACATAGAAGATTTTTATCATGGCAGAAACATTTTTACAATTTGTTCGTTATGGCAATTTGTTTAATTTATGCAAAAGTACGGTAAAATTTCAGGATAAGCTATAAAGGAGAATAAGAATGACAGAACGATGGGCCAGGCCACCTTTTTCCCCTGAATCACTCGAATTTGCCGATATTGTAGTAACCTATGCTGCACAAGACTTGCGGGAACAAACAGACGCATTGGCGGCAAGCGCCAACCCCTCTTTTGTTGTCGATACAAAAATTAGCCCTGAAGGCATACCTTCAGAAGTAACCGACTACGACAAAGAAACTGAAGCAAAAATAGGGAACGTATACAAAGGGACATCGGTGCGGGTTAAAGGCGAAGAAGAGCAGACTACCTGGCCGGAAGGTAAAACTCCTAGCCTCATTCTTGATGTTGACCCTATTGATGGAACTAGTTTATTTACCGAATACCTGAGACGGCTGATCGCATGGTACAAAATACCCGAAGCCGAGCGGCCTCCGCGCCCTGTGGCTGGATGGATGGTTTCGGCCGGAGGGGTGCGCCCGGGTAGCAACGTTTCTGAATTTGGAGCACTGGCCGCTCCGGCTTTGTCGCCAGACGGCATTATTCGTTGGAACGCAGGGCCGGGGGTAGCGCCGGTACGCATCGAACCAGATGGGGGCAGGTACACACTTCCGTTAGCACATACGCTTCCAAATCCGGAAACTGGCGGTGTAATCTTAGCCGCCTCCGACACAACAGCAAGTATATTGAACAACAACTTGCCGGATAAAAGGCATAGGGTCATCACCTTACGGTCAGCAGTGGGGGCCGCACTCTGCGTGATGGACCCTAGCATTTTTGAACGTCTGAGGCCCGGCGAATTAAACGGGGACCCTATAGTTGGTGTAGCTATGCAAAACCCCCGAAGGTGGGACATCGCTGGAACATTAGCTTTGGCTCCCCCATTGGGTCATTTTATAAGTGCCCCAAACGGTGAGGCGCCAACGTTCGAACCCGAATCAAAAGGCCTAGTTATTGCCCTCGGTCCAACAATCGGCAGAACACTTGTACGCGCTTTGCGGCAAAAGTAGTATTATAGTTTAGATAATGTTTTTGCCTTCCTACCACCCCAAACTTGCCCAAACTCCTTTTTTGCTTGGCCGCCATGGCCAATCTGACGGTAATGCAGGGGAGTTATCGCAAGGACGCGGCGAGGATAGGCCGGGCCAACCTAATGGCTTAACCTCTGACGGCGTGGTCCAAATTGAAT
>DASRJJ010000047.1:0-7302 GCA_035649555.1 Saccharimonadales bacterium (SeqCode) | reverse complement strand
CGCCCTGTACTTGCACATCAGCCAGTGTAACAGTAACTCCGCCCCAGCGGGCATTTAAAATTTTCATGAAATCGCGGTAAGCTGCCGATTCGGCCGAGGTAATCAACCCAATTGAGTACGGCGGGTGCGGTAATGGCCGCTTACGCTCAGCATCAAATAAACCCTCGGCGGTTAATTTTGCTTGCAGTAACGCGGCCGCCTTTTTAATAGACCCTTCACCGACCGGTGTCATAGACAACACATTGACACTAAACCCATACAACGGATGCAAACGCGGCGCCCCTTTTACCGCCAGCATAATCCCATCCTCCAATGGCCCCGGCAATTGATACACAGTGCCAAAACACTTAATCGACGACTCGGTATCCTTTAAATCAAAATACACCCACCGATTTTTACTAACCCGAAAATTGGCAAGCTCGCCAGTAATAGTCACATTTGGATAGGCATATTCCAACGTCTGGTTTACTAACGCCACAAACTCACTTACCGTAAGTGTCAGGTCATTCATGGTGATGTCTTATTTGCTGCTCGTCGACCTTGTTGCGGTTAACCGTTTGATGGTACAAAATGTAGCCTGGTGGCACCTGAATTACTGTGCTCAGCACGCGGAACATCACAGTAACCGGCAAGCTTAGCGCCGGCGGAACACCTGCCGCTGCCAACACACCGGTCATCAAAGCCTCGTAAATACCCACACCACCTGGCAACACCGACACCAAGCCGGCAAAATTAGCGACCGAATACGCCAAAATAATCGCACCTAAATTAACCCACGCATCAAACGCAATATATACGACATAAATCGATAAAATGGCCGACATATTAAGCACCAACGCCCACAAAAACGGCCCCTGCAGCCGCCTGTAATTGTTTTCGATAACCATATAGTTAATATGCAGATCGCGCACAATGTTCTCTGCCCGCGCCGTACTAAGCGTCTCTGGATGGTTGCGCCTAAAAATATGGATGAGTCTGTTCAGTGCATTAGTAATAAACGAAAACGTGGCATGAATACGTCTTTCAGAACGCAAAATCGCCCAAAACCCAAACGTACCAACCACCAGCAAGGTCGAGATCGACCCAGCCACTAATATAACCACGTCGTTCGCCTTACCACCAATTGCCATAATCAGTAGCCCAACAATTAGCAGCACCTCGAACGACACAAAAATCAACAGCAGTTTCATAATATGCACGAAACTAGCACGTGTGCCCGTGATTTCTTGGTTACGCAAACGAATGCCAAAGTACGAAATGCCAGAAACCCCGCCACTGGGAAACACCGTATTAATAAAATTAAGCTCTAGCGCCGCGCGAAATAAAAATCCATAACTCAATTTGTTACCCAAAAGCCGGAACAACCCCTGGTACATTTTGGTCTGCGCGTGGTAATTAACCAGCGTCAATGGAATAATTAACAAAAGCAGCCAGGTATGCACCTTGCCCAAATTATTAAACGTCTCAATTACCTGTTCGCGAATAGCAATAAGCAGCGCTACCAGGGCAACTATGGTCGCAACCGTGACAATTGTGCGCCAATTCCGCCTTAAAAAGGAGTTTTTACCCATTACAAGTTATAATACGCTAAAGACAACTATGTTGCATAAAAGTTTACTCATTTTAGGAAGACAGCCAGCGTTGGGCCGCGCCGAATTAGAAAGCCTGTTTGGACCGGACAGTTTGCAGCCGGTTGGCCAGCAAGCTGTGGCTTGCACCCTGCCCTGGGAAGAAGTACCTTTTGGACGGCTCGGCGGCAGTATTCGGCTGGCAAAGCTACTAGCAATTTTCGATACCCTGGAGTGGCGCGAGATCGCCCGTAACCTCGCTAAAGACCTGCGTACACAGCTAGGCGCCTTACCCGAGGGTAAAGTTAAACTGGGGCTCAGCGTTTTTGGATTAGATGTTAAGCCACAGCAGCTCATAGCCACCGGTTTAGAGCTCAAAAAAGTCTGCCGCCAAGCTGGGCGTTCGGCCCGGGTCGTGCCTAATACAGGCGCCGAATTAAGCAGTGCGCAGGTGTTCCACAACCAATTAACTGGCGACCTAGGCATAGAACTCTTGCTTATAAAATCTGGCAGCCAAGTATATGTTGCACAAACTAAAAAAGTCCAAGATATCGAAGCCTACGCGCGCCGCGACCAACAACGCCCCAAGCGCGACGCTCGTGTAGGCATGCTTCCGCCTAAACTTGCCCAAATTATTGTTAATGTAGCGACCGGCACGACGGATCCTTTACTTGGAGCGGTCGTCTACGACCCTTTTTGTGGAACCGGCGTCGTGCTGCAAGAAGCTAGTCTGATGGGCTTTGATATCTCCGGCAGCGACATAGACCCGCGTATGGTAGCCTACACTGACCAAAATTTACAGTGGATGCTAAGCTTGCCGCAAAACCGCGTGGTCCCTCACAGCCCAGATAACCGCTGGTACAGTCTTGCAGAGCTCGACGCCACCAAAGACGACTTTCCTAGCCATTTGCTCAATATCATCGCCAGCGAAACTTACCTTGGGCGCCCCTTCACGTCCTCACCATCGTCAGAAATGCTGGTCCAAACTGTACACGACGTCAATGTCATCATTAAAAAATTTTTACAAAACGTAGCGCGCCAAACAAAGCCTGGTTTTCGACTATGTATTGCCGTCCCTGCCTGGCAAACCAATCAGGGTTTGCGGCACTTGCCCCTGCTTGATCATCTGAACGAATTGGGGTATAATCGAGTTAAGTTCGAGTACGCTAAGGCGGAGGAGCTGGTATACCACCGGCCAGAACAAATAGTTGCCCGCGAGCTGCTCGTAATAACAAGGAAATAATCACATGTCACACGTCAAAGCTGGCGGTACCGCCAAAAACGTCAACGATAGCCCTGGCCAAAGGCTCGGTGTTAAATTATTTGGTGGCCAAAAAGTCTCGACCGGCCAAGTTATTGTACGCCAGGTCGGTTTAAGCAAACGCGCCGGCAAAGGTACCAAGCTTAGCCGCAATTTTACCATTCACGCCGACCGTGACGGTGTTGTTACCTACAAAACCCGCAAAGTTCGCCGCTTTACCGGCAAAACCGTTCGTCGCGTCGAAGTTACTGTCGAATAAATCCTAGAGCTAGCCCTCTTGGGGTAATTGTTTCATTTTTGAGCAAGCTTTTACATCTGTCCATTGAGTCTCGGATACATTTGTTACCGTCGTAGCTTCGACACCAAATTCCAGTGTAATATGGCGTTTAGATACCTTAGTATCCGCTCCAGGAATCTTAATGAGTCCCGGTTCTGGCCCCTCTTTTTCACCACGCCCGAAAGTCATTGGTGGGTCACCTGGCGCAAAAGCCCAGATTTTCTTACCCAACGATTGTCTCCAAGTACTCTTCGGCGCCCATTCTAGTTCTTTTAAAAACTCGCTGTCCGTAACTAGGAATCTATACCTGGGGTCAGCTTTCTCGCCTTGGTCAATGATGTACAACTCTGCTCCCGGCTTGTCTCCAGCTTTTTCCGGAGGAGTTAGAGTAAGAACTGCTTTCCTGTGCCCTTCAATACCAGTACGCCCAAAAAACTGTTCATCAACAGAAAGCGGTGCTGATTGATGAGGTATTTTAACAGCACCGTTGCCAAGACGCCAGGTATTTACCTCTCCAGGTTCTGATACTATCCAATTGGCTTCGCCTGAAGTTTCAATTTCTGGAGTTTTAGGGCCGGAAGCCAGGTTACCTAGTGCCGCTGCGGCACCAGTATTGGGATTTTGAGTTGTCTCCTCATCGGCATTGATTGGCAGTGTATCGTAGGAATGGCTAGGTACCCCTGCGTGTCCTGGGGCAAAATGTACGTTTTCGTCTGGCTGGCGAGGAACCTGAGGCATATGTTTAAACATTAGCATCTTTTGGATAAAAAGTCAATTCTAGTCTACCCCCGATCATCCCCGCCGGACTACTAAAAATCTGAACTTTTGCGACTTTTATGAACCGCCTGTACTGCCTTCGAGGTAGGTAACAAGACGTGAGCGAAACCCCGTTTACCATCAACTTTACCTAGTTGTTGCGATTTAGTTGGCAGGACTGGCGAAAGTTCAGCTTGGGCGAGCGAGTCTCCACCCAGCGAAACCGTTTTTAGCCCGCCAATAACCGATTCTTTCGCAGGATCGAGTGGCCGGGTAAGATTGTCACGCACCGGAAATTCAGCGCCGCCTACCTCCTGATTACCCCAAGCAGACTCTACGAATGTGACTTTAGGGACTGCTGCAGCACCTATCATTGTTGCTGCTCTGGTAGGTAGTTCTCGTGTTGGTTGTTGGTTTGGATGTTGCATGTTTTTGTTAGAAGAATTACTACAAAAACAATACCATTATTTACTAAAAATGTCAAAATAAATTACGGTCCGAGGTGGCGTTTGATACGGGCGATGACATCGCTTATAACGACTTGTGATTTTACCAAGTAATCATCTGCCCCGAGCTCTTGGGCGCGCTTTTTGTCGGCCTCTTGGCTGAGCGCGGTAAGCACCACAATTTTGACATTGCCGACTTCGGGCGTGTTGCGCAGAATATCGAGCACATCAAAGCCGCTAACTTTTGGCATCATGATGTCTAGCAAAATAAGGTTGGGTTTAAAGCTTACAGTGGCAGCTAAGGCTTCTTCGCCGTTAGAGACACGCTTAACGTCAAAGCCTTCGGCCTGCAGCCGTACGAGATATACGCCGGCCAAGGAATCGTCGTCCTCCACAAACAAAATACGTTTGGGATGAGCAGGATCGGTTTTGTCCATATACACCTACGCTACCGTACCTATTTTATTTTTGCAAGCAAGCCGCGATAAAGCCGTCGAACATAGGGTGTGGACGGTTGGGCCGGGACTTAAATTCGGGATGGAATTGGCTCGCAATAAAATAGGGGTGGTCAAGCGCCTCAATCATTTCAACTAAATGGTCATCGGGGCTAACACCCACGGCGCGGATTCCCCACGCCTCGTACTGGTCACGGTAATCGTTATTGCATTCGTAGCGGTGGCGGTGGCGTTCTAAAATCTTGGTGGTTTTGTAGGCTTTAGCAGCTTTACTATCTTTAGCGATGACACAGGGATAGTCGCCTAGACGCATGGTGCCACCAGTGTTCTCTTTGCCGTGTTGGTCGGCCATGGTGTGAATAACAATGTGCGATGAGTTTGGGTCGAGTTCGCTCGTAGTAGCATCCTTAATGCCTGCGTTACGGGCGGCTGCAATTACGCCCATCTGAAGCCCTAAACACAAACCTATGTACGGTACTTTGTGTTTAAGCGCATACTGGGCGGCCTTGACCTTGCCTTCTAACCCGCGCTTGCCAAAGCCACCGGGCACCACAATGCCGTCTACGTGCGCTAGCTTTTTGGAAATATCGGTGTGGGGTTTGTCGAATTCCTCGGCGTCAATCCAATCGATATGTAACTTGGTATTGTTCCACCAACCAGCCGCTCGCAGCGCCTCGAACACGCAAATGTAGGCATCGTAGTTGTCCATATATTTGGCAACTACCCCAATACGCACAGTCTTGGCAAAATCTTTTTTAGAGCGCTCGACGGTTTCGCGCCAGGATGCAAGGTTTGGCCGGGAGGTCTTAAGACCCAATTTTTTAGTAATGACATTGGCTATGCCGGTGTCTTCGAGTGTAAGTGGTACCTCATAAATGCTGGCGGCGTTTGGCAATAAAGCAATCGCGTCTTCTTCTACCCCACAAAACAGGCCGAGCTTGGCCCGCACACCCTTGCCCGTTGGTGGGTGCTCGCTGCGTGCGACTAAAATGTTTGGCGTAATGCCCAAACCGCGTAATTCGCGGGTAGAATTTTGCGCTGGCTTGGTTTTAGTTTCTTGGCTAGCAGCGAGGTATGGCATATACACTACATGCACGTATAAACAGTTATGCAGGCCCTTGCGCATACCGAATTCGCGGATGGCCTCGATAAACGCCTGACTCTCTAAGTCGCCCACGGTGCCGCCGATTTCAACAATGTGCACATCAAAACCTTTGCCGGCGTCCTCTATAAATTGCTGGATAGCGCCGGTTAAGTGTGGCACAATTTGCACGTCCTCGCCCTCATACTTGCCAGCACGCTCGTCCTCAATAACCTTTAATAGGACGCGGCCGCTCATAAGGGAGCTCGACTGTGTTAATTCTTCGTCAATGAAACGTTCGTAATGGCCAAGGTCGAGGTCGGTCTCGGCACCATCTTTAGTCACAAAACATTCACCGTGTTCGCGCGGGTTAAGCGTGCCGGCATCGACATTCAAATAAGGGTCACATTTTTGGAGATTAACAGAGAGGCCACGGGCTTTTAAAAGGTTGGCGATTGAGGCGGCGGTGATACCCTTTCCTAATCCAGAAAGCACGCCACCCGTTACAAAAACATATTTAGTCGCCACTAAGCTACCTCTTTTAAAGTCCTTGATACTAGGAAATACTACCCTAATGCTTTTTGAAATGCAAGTGCAAAGACGGAAAACCTGGACTGGAGCAATGTCTTCCAGACTTTCGTAGTCCCCGTAGCTAAAAATTCCACCCAGTCCTTCAGGGATGGAATTTTTAGCGGAGGGGCGGGCACATTAGTCTGGAAGACATTGCTCCAGTCCAGGTTCCAACTAACGCAAAGACTGCAAAGCAGCGTCTTTTTGCGGGTCACGCTTGGCTTTATAATCTTCGTCGGTCATTTTGATTTCGGTGTCAGGGCTAATGCCGGTTTTGTCGATATTCTGGCCGTTTGGCGTGTACCAACGCGCAACAGTTACTTTGAGTTCTGACCCGCCAGCAAATTTTTTGAGCTCTTGGACACTGCCCTTGCCATAAGTTTTTACACCAAACAGTTTTGCAGCGCCATGATCTTTAAGTGCGCCAGCGACAATTTCGGAAGCACTGGCACTACCCTCGTTTATAAGCACAGCTGTTGGTATACCCCGTAATACACTCCCGCCAAAAGCATGGGCTGTATCTGTGACTTTATCCCCCCGTTTTTGCTGCAGTACCGTATCGCCCTTCGGCAGCCACAAGCTAGCAACCGCAATAGAGGCATCGAGTAATCCGCCAGGGTTACCACGCAGGTCCAATACCACCGCCTTTACGCCCTTTTGCTTAAAGTCTTTGGCGGCTGCGGCTGCTAAATCTTCCGTGTCCTCGCCGAACTGCGAAATTTGCAAATATCCAACATTCCCTTCTAGTATTTCCGATTTTACGCTTGGTATGGTTATATCTGCGCGGGTAATTTTAAAGGTTAGATCTTCTTGTTTGCTACGCAAAACTTTAAGTTCGACTTCCGTATCTTTGGGGCCGCGAATTTTGCTAACTGCTTGGTCGATACT
>DASRJJ010000046.1:0-4411 GCA_035649555.1 Saccharimonadales bacterium (SeqCode) | reverse complement strand
TGCCTTCGATGACGATGAATGTTCCTTGGCGTTCCATAGTATGTTTCCCTTTACCTATGTCGATTATACTTTTAAACCGGGGATGTCCTCCGGTGTTCTACGATTATCCAGGTACGCACGCGGCAGCATTTGCTGTGGTGTCCAGTTAGTAATGATTGACTGAAGGTCGTCGCTGGCACTAGTTTGATATTTGCCGCTGAGTTTTTTGTACTCTTGGTCCACCGGGCCTGTTTCGTAAAATACTAGCTGTGCGATCCGTTCACCAACCGGCAGAACCACACTTTCGTGCTGGTTCATGTTGTAGATTTCCATGGTCCAGCGGTTAATGTAGCCCGGGTCGCCCCAGCCGGCGTCTAGGCAGACGGCCACACCGTTGCGGCCCCAAGTGCTACGGGCTTGCATGGTGCTGGTGCCCGGTGCTTTGATACCGACGAATTCGTGGGTGTGGGCGAGGATGCGCTCGCCGGGCCTTAAAACGATAATACGCTGGCCGACCGGAATGTTAGCAAACAGTTTACGGCCATGTTTTTCGGCCCATTCGCTGTGGACTTCGGCTTGGTGCGGTCCGTCAAAATATAAATCAACCGCTTGTTTGTCGAACGGGTTGTAAAATCCACCTTGGCTGGGCCGCTCGGTGCGGTAAAACCAATCGCCCAAGGTTACATCCACACTACTGCCCGCCACATGGTCGCGCACAAACGGATAAAAGACGATGTGTCCTTCATCGATCGCCTGTAAAATTTGAGTATTGCTGTAAACGCCCAACCTCTGTACCTCCAATTGAGTATATTGTACGATCTGTCAAAACGGTTGTGCAAGCGTTAGCACAAAATTACAACTGTTTAATACACCTATACTGACCTTAATACTTGGTCAGTAATTACCTGGACTGTATTTCTTTCGGGTACACTGCTATGTGCTTTTGAAATAGTGTGTACCTGGTGGATAGGGTGCCACTTAGATCTTTTACCGACAGCGGGATCAAAAGTAACAGTAGATTCGTCTGTTACTGTACAAAGGAAAGGCAGGTATAGGTCCATGCGATTATCTGGTGATTGGCCGCCAACTGTCGCAAACTCATCGGTGCGGATTTCGGTGACACTGCTAACTATGTTTAGATCCACGCCAAGTTGCTGTGCAATCAGATAGTTGAGGGTTGTCGTTACTTTATCTTCCTCCTCCAACTCTAATGTCGGGAAAAACCAATCCTTTGCTTTTGAGTCCGGCGCATTAGGTGCAACAAATAACGCTCTTGAAGTGGCAGGGTTAAAAACTACTGTAGTTATCAAAGGCCGAAAAGCGCCAATATCTATGCGATGCCTGCGGCGTTCAAGCAAACGGGCAGTCAGTCGATCAAAATGCATCTTGTTACTAAAGTTCGGTTAAGCTAACAGTGATGCCCGGCCCCATGGTGCTAGCAATATGTACTGCCTTGATGTAGTTGCTTTTAACGCTAGCGGGCTTGTTGCCTTTAATGCTGGCTAGCAGTGCGCGGGCGTTGTCTTCGAGCTTTTTTGCACCAAAGCTTACCTTGCCAAAGCCGACATGGACAATGCCGGTGCTGTCGACCCGGTATTCAACACGGCCAGCTTTGGCTTCGGCCACTGCTTTGGCGGTGTCGGTAGTTACGGTGCCGCTTTTGGGGTTTGGCATAAGTCCACGCGGGCCAAGTACACGGGCATATTTGCCCAATTTTGACATTTGTGCTGGGGTAGCAATTAAAACATCAAAGTCGATAACGTTTTTGTCAAGGTTTTTAAGAATAGTCTCGACGCCTGAAACATCGGCACCATCTACTTTAGCATCGTCAAATACGGCGACACGTACAGCCTTGCCGGTACCGGCTGGTAGTACAAGGTTATCGCGGATGTTTTGGTCGGCATGCTTGGGGTCGACACCAAGGTTGATATGCAGTTCAACTGTCGCGTCAAACTTAACAGGGCTGGTTTTGATAGCTAGTTCAAGCGCTTCGGCCAGACTGTAGGCCTTATTTTTGTCGACTTGCTCGGCAGCCTTACGGAAGTTTTTGCCCTGGCGCTCAAGGCGACTGCGGGCTGGCTTGACGGCTTTCTTTGGTTGCTCGGCCTCCTCTGTCTTGGCTTCGGATGCGTGCGCTTTACGTTCTTCCTTGGCCTGTTTCTCGGCGGCTTCGGCGATACCTTTGGCGCTGCGCTTGCCGGCTTTGGCGGCCGCTTTTTCTTCTTTAGCTGTTTCTGCAGGAGTTTCAATTACATCGGTAGCTGCAACTTCTGCTTCTTCTAATGGTTTTTTGCTTTCGTCTGTCATATTTTATCCTTTCGTGGTGCTAGCGGCTTTTCATGCCTCCCACAATTGTTAATGATTACTTGTTTAAGGTGTCGGGTCGGTCGAGCAATGATGGTGGATTGCCTTCGAAAGATGCCCATATCTGGCGCAGCCGGGATTGTTCTGTGCTTACGACTGCTTCGGCTGCAACTTCGGTTGGGCTGAGGTTACTGTCGGTGCTTGTATCGGGAAGATGTTCGGTCATTATTCTGTCCTTATTCTTGGGTTAGTGGCCTATTGGTTGCGTCTGTGGCAGCCCGGGGATTTGCTTCGACTATTTCACCTATCAGGTGGGCGATTTTCATAATAGGTTCATCGGGTCCAAGCGTCGCATCTTTAGGCCCAAAGCCTGTTTCTACCGCCAGCCCGGTAAGGGCTTTAACTTTTGCTGCTGCAAATGTCGTGTCGGCAATATTGTGGGCAGCCGCATAGGCAGGCCTAGTCTCTGGATCCTGTATCTCACTCATTTTTTAACCTTCAATCTCCACACCCATGCTGCGGGCAGTGCCGGCAACCATTTTTTTAACGGCCGGAACGTCGTCGGTGTTCATGTCGGCGGCTTTCTCTTCGGCGATTTTGGTAAGTTGTGCGTCGGTTAGTTTTTTACTAACCTTTTCGCTGTTTGGGCGGCCTGAGCCTTTGTCGATACCCAGTTCGCGGCGAATGCGGTCATCGGTTGGTTCGCCAACCACGCGGAAGCTCATAGTACGGTCGTCGTAAATGGTAATGTGGGCGGTAACCGTTTTGCCCATCATGTCTTTAGTAGCGTCGTTGAATGGTTGGATAAAATCCATCATGTTCACGCCGTACTGACCGAGCGTGCTGCCTACGGGCGGCGCCGCACTGGCCTGGCCGCCTTTAATTTTCATCTTTAAGTTTGCTTTTACGGCTTTTGCCATAAAGAATTCTCCTTTCGAGCGCGAGTGAAGCCCCGTTGCTCTCCTACCTATTTTAGTAGTGCGTAACAGACGTATTTTACAACAAATGTACCCGATTTGTCTACTTTGTACTCTCGTTGCGCCTAGCCTATATTTATGCTAGAGTTACGTATCTATGGCAGAGCAGCTTGCCGCACTAAGCACGCAGTACAAAAAGTCTGGGCAGCAGCTTGCTTTTGGTAACGATGACCCATTTCAGCGCGCGCTTCTTCTATCGGCTTGTATTGACGAAAGTGATGTCAAGCTTTTTGCCGAGCATGTCGTAGACGCGTACAGCAACATCGATGCCGCGGCCAAAGCGGTCAGCAAAGGTGCGCTGACCGGTTATGACAAAAAAACAATTGCCGGTAAGCAGGCGGTTGAGGTTCTCAGCGCAAAAGAAGCATTTGACCCGGCGTATCGAATCACCGCTGACCTTTTGGAGCATTCTGAGTTTAGCGGTATGCAAGCCGTAGAAACTATGCTGTCTTGTGGCAATGCCGGTCCTAACGGCGAGCTGCTCAACAAAATTGACGAGGATTATTTTTATAGAATTCCGCAGCCAGGAGAACCCTCCTACGCACATCTTGCTAACGTGGAGAATTATCTAACTGGTATTGCTGGTTACGGTATCGACATTTCGCAGACCGGAACCTCCTACAGCAGACTTTGGAGCCAGATGATACGGCAGACCGACCGTAGACAACCCCTTGCTAGCCGGCTGGCGGTGGCCTACGCGGCTAAGGGCAACACGGCACTTTCAGATTTGTTTGCTACCGAAGTACGGCAGCACACGCAGCGTGGCAAAATGTTAGTAAGGCTTGCTGAGCTTACAAGCGATCCAGACGAACGCAGAGAACGGGCACATCAGATAAAAATAGCATCTTACGAAGCTTTGGACTGCCAGGGTAACTGTAGTGATAATTACTGCGACCCGGACCGTGACTCACAAGAGTTAATATTGGCCGCCGCTCGCCTATTTATAACTAGCGGCGAACCTTCGCGCGGCAAAGCTTTTCTTAGAAACCTCGAGAACAGTCTGCGGTTTCCCACAGGGCGGTTTAATGCCTATGCGGCCTTGTATGATCGGCTAGCGGACGAAAATTATCGGCAAAAAGCGGTAAATCTACTACCCTACATTCTACGCGGTGACATAGCGGCCGGAGTAACTTTGGTGGCAAAAGCAGATA
>DASRJJ010000045.1:0-5749 GCA_035649555.1 Saccharimonadales bacterium (SeqCode) | reverse complement strand
ATTTTGTGGACTTGCCAACTATCGAAACTATGCTTGATAACCGCGACTTTATAGAGGCCGCGGTTATTCATGATTCGTGGATTTCGGGCTCTTCGGTGGCCGAGGTCAAAAAGTCGCAAGATATGAATGTTGTGGCGATTTCCGATATTGACATCCAGGGTGCCGAGATTTACACACGCCTGGGTCTTAGTGTAAAGCCTGTATTTTTATTGCCGCCTAGTTTTGAGGCCTGGCAGCAGCGCTTTATATCCCGTAATGATGGTAAGTTTGACACTAATGAGCTAGCCGCGCGCATGCAAAGCGCCATTCGCGAGATCGAACACGCCTTAATGCTAGAAAATTTTTACATTGTCATTAACGATGACCTCGACAAAACAGTAACTGTAGTGCATGACATCGCCCAAGGTAAACCGGTCGAGCCGCACTACCAAAAGGCTATGACCATTGCCGAACAGCTCCTATCCCGCTTCCGTGAAGAACTCGCCAAGCTTTTATAGATATTTTGTAATTGTGCATATGAATTGTAAAATATACGTTCTATGGATAATTACTATGGCCTAGCAGCATATAGACGGCTAGATGGGGATTATGCGGCAAAAAGGGAACCGCACAGTTTGTTGGCGGCCGCCCGGCAGCTAGCAGAAGCTCAGTTGCAGCAACGCCCACCTGTCTTAACCACGACACGTCGCTCATTTGAAAATGAACAAATTGGATACGAAAAGGCATTATCACGCCGGACCGGGCTTTTATTGGGGCGCTGTGTCACCCGAGCTACTAGTGTAAACCAGTTTTTAGTTAGTATCGGGGCAGTACACCAATGGTTACCGGATTGCGGTCTGGAAATACAGTTAGGCCACACGTGGCCACCGTTAGACGCATCCTTGCCGCTTAGTGAAATCCGGGAACGGATTATTGACAAAGTGATTACTTCAGCATGGATTGACAATATAGACACCATAGACCAGATTGTTACTGGCATGGAACCGTTGTTTCAGCCCCAAGAAAAGGAAGGTCCGACGTTCTCGTTTGCGCAAGGTTTTACTCTCGCAGTGTGGAAGGACCTTACGGCCATGCCCGAAGGTGACCGTACGAAAAAGATAATCGTTTTTTATTCGGCGTTGACCGATAGGGGGTTGTTTGACGAGATTATGTGGGGAAGAATTGGTATTGGCCGCTACCACCCCAATACCGCTTTCTCAATAACCGAGGAAACCTGGAGGCGTTTTGTCTTAGAGTACAGAGATTGCTATGTGCCGACTGACAAAAACACACACACGACAACCCTCGGCAAGTATTGTTTTAACCTACTAAAACATGTGCAGGCCGATCCGGAAAGAAATCAGTCAGCCGCGGCTTTTATTCGGCGGCTTCTGGGTGATCGTGATCAATTGCTTATGCCCCTAGGAAGTATGGTTGCCGCCGCCAACGCCATTACATCTGGGATTAATCGAACACGCAAACCGCATGAACGACAACAGCTTTTGCCAGAAAACAACCCTGCCTTCACGGGCCTGGCATTAGCCCGTATATTACAGGCTAGCAGGTTGCCGCAAAGGGATGAGTACGATCGTCAGGCATACACCGACAGTGTGCATGTCGATATTGTCCACGAGCTTTCTTTATTCGATTTTTCTAGTTCACGCCCCAGAAGAGGCCCATATAAACACGACCAACGATTAGCACAGATCTTGGCACTCTTGACGAGTGAGTGCTAATAACGATAAAATGTACCTAATGACAGAGCGGCAGAGACAAATTTTATCTGCAATTGTAGAGCAGTACGCCGAGGTAGCCTCGCCCGTTGGCTCTAATTTGCTAGCCAAAGTATTTGGCGTAAGCAGCGCGACCATCCGCGCCGAAATGGCCGAATTAGAGCGTCTGGGTTATATTATGCAGCCGCACACCAGTGCCGGCCGCATGCCCACTGACAAAGGCTATCGTTTTTACGTCAATAGCCTTACCGAGGATAAAGCGGTTTTACCCGAACGCGGTGCCAGCCGCGCCCTAACCGCGCGGGTCCAGGACGGCGGTTTGCCGGAACGCACTATCCGTAACGCAGTTGATACATTGGTTGAGCTAACCCATAACCTCGGCCTGGCCACCATTGGCAACCAGCTGTACATGAGCGGCCTGTCTAACCTGTTTGGTCAGCCAGAGTTTGTGCACGCCGGACAAGTGCAGCAAGTAGCGCAACTACTTGATAACCTAGAACCATGGCTACGCGAAGCCGCCCCCAACCAACCGTTAAGTGTGTATATCGGCCGCGAAAACCCCATTGGTCGTTCGGCAGGTTGTTCGCTCATTATTAGCCGGTTCCAAAGTCCATATTCAGACCGCAGTTATATTGGCGTACTTGGCCCAACCCGCCAGAATTATCGTGATGTTACCAACCTAGTACGTCGTGCCGGCCAAACATTAGAGGAGGTGTTGTATGAGTGAACAGGTACCACCAGAAGCTGATTTTGCCCAGGTAAGTGACGCTGTTGCCGCGGAATTGGCAGCTCGCTCAGAAACCCTTCCTCCCCAGTGGGGCGCTAGCGAAACTCGGCCACAACCAGGTGTAAGTAATGAGCAGTAAAAAAAAAGACAACGACCAAAATGCTTTGCAACAGCAAATCGGCGAACTAACCGAGGCCCTGCAGCGCGAACGCGCCGACGCCATCAATCTGCGTCGCCGATACGATGAACAACTCGGCAGTCTGCAAACCATGGCCAAAGCAAGCGTAGTACGCGACCTATTGCCGGTAATCGACAACTTTGAGCGTGCTTTAAAACATGTGCCAGCCGAACTTGCGCAGAACGACTACATTAGGGGCATCCAGAGCATTGTTAAACAGTTCGAAAAAACATTAGCCGAACTTGGTGTTAAAAAAATCAAAACCGTTGGCGAAGCGTTTAATCCGCAGCTTCACGAAGCTGTCAGCATGGAAGAGGGCGAAGGTGACCAAGAGGTCGTGAGCGAAGAACTCCAGCCCGGCTACATATTGGGCGACGAAGTCTTGCGCCACGCGATGGTTCGCGTGCGCCAACAATAGCCAACAGAACTTATTTGTTTTCGAGGCCTACGACGCTGGCAAGGATCGTAATACGGTCGTCAGGCATTGGAGTGCGGCGAGCTTCGTCTATAAACGGTCGAAGCATTGGGTCGTCTTCGGCTTGTATAAAGGTAAACTCATTTTCGTTTACCGGGCGGGCAGTAGCCGGGTCCCAACCTGTTTTGTCGAGGAACATTTGTCGCAATTTAGGGTCCACTGCGTAGCCACGGCCTAAGCGTCGGTGTGCGCCCTTTACTGGCAATCCGGCTTCGCGGTAAGGAATTAGTATCTTACTGAGACTTTGAGCACCGATTTCGGAATAGAACTCACCAGGGCTGCTAGCGGCGTACTTAGTAGGTTTGCGGTCATGCAATACGGCGGTGTGCGACATACGGAGGCGTGGATCGTTGCCATCAAGCGCGCTAACGCGTTCGGTTATATCAACTATTTCACCTTCGTCGGTTAATATCCGAACAGTTGCATCTAATTCGCGAGGGCCAGGCGCATCAGAGTTGGGCGTGGTGGCAAAGGCTTCTTTGCCGCGGTGGGCCCAAACACTGACCGTTTGATAGTGGCGTAACCCAGCTGGTCCAACAGGGATAACGAGGGTTGGTTCGCCCGTTGTGTCGGTAGCATGGCCAGCAAATTCGTGTGCTGACACCCATAAAGCACCAAGGTAACTAGTAAGTTCCTTTGGGGTCGGGTTTTCAGCCATATACATTTCTACAAGGCCCAGAGACGGTGCTGCATACCCAGCTATGGTGTCGGGGTCTTGTTTATCGATGCCCAGGCCAATATCGGCTGGATGGTGGGGATAGTCGTCATCTTCGGTACGTCCGGCGTTAGGATGGGTTCCTACCTGGGAAGTTGGGAAAACGGCAATAGCACTCCAACGTTTGCCAACCTTGCCCCCGTTCATTTGGGAAACGGCATTGAGGACGTTTTTGTACATGGCGAGGGTTTCTTCTGTCGGGTTGTGGTCGACAAACAGAACGCGCATGTCTTGTTCTTGGCCAGAGTCATCGGTGTAGCGGTGGATTAAGACATCGTCGATGCGGCCTTCGCGGGCTAACAGTTGATATTTACGGCTGTAGCGCCAAGCGTCGCGCGGGAGAGTACCGTCTTCTTGTAATGCCTCTTTGTGTAATTCAACCCAGCGTTCGTCGGGTTTCGCACCAGGCCGTTCCCAACTTACCAGGCCGGTTTTTAGGTACTCATCGCGGCGCAAGCGTGGGAAAAAGGGTGGCAGGAAGCCCGGGTAAAAGTTGTAGTCGTGTTCTTGGTCTTTTGGACCGGTTTCCACAACTGGTGTTTGAACAGTATCGAGCGTTGTTCTAAAAGGTTCGCGCAAGTTAATGCGGATAGTTACCGAGCGCTCATCGCCCAGTTTTGCCTGGAGCTTTTCTTTTAGTTCGGGGGCAAGCTTGCCGCCGCGGTTAAACGTACAGATAGCCTGGTCTAACGAAAGCTTATGTTCGGCGGCCAGTGCCTTAAGCTCGGCTACATCGCTGTCGCCAAGTAGTTGCTCGGCGGTTAAGATTTTTACTTCTGGTAGGGTAACACCGGCTGCTTCGGCTTGTTCGGTAAGTTTATTAGCGGCGTCGTTAGCGCGAAGGTCATCAAGCTTGTCGTTGCCGGCGTCATATTTTTGCAGTGATTCTGCAGAGCAGCTCCATTCATCTGAAGATTCGGCGAATACTTCGATGTCAGTAAGGTCATAGCCGCGGTTTTGGGCGTTTTTAACCTCGTCCACTAAATGAGCAATATCAGCCTCGTTCGGTGCAGATTTACCAACTGGCTGCGGGTAATTATGGATGATAGCAAATTCATCCCCTGTCGTTGTTGTGGCACGAGTTTCGGTTTTGACGGGTTGTTTATGGCCAAGCCAACCAGAAACGGCGTTTTTGCCGTTGTGAAGCGCTCGCCGCACACCTTCGTCAATATCCGCCGATAGACTGACAATATTACCAAGCAGGTTGGCTGCTACGGTACTAGCTAAAAGGAAACCTACTGCAATACGCGGTGTGACATCACCAATCCATCTAACTTTACCGTCGCGGTCCTTATCTATGCGTGGGCGGCCCTTTGCTGGTTGTGTTACTACGCCTGTTATCGTAGTTGGCTCGGAACCATTAAACCGGGGTTCAAAACGGCTTTTAGCATAGTCAGTGAATTCTTGGTGCGACCTGGTGTCGGGCACGGGGTCAAGACTGTCCTCGGGCCATATGGCGTGGATATTTTCTACAATAGGGTCTGGATCGGCCGTTTGTACAAAGTGGTCGGGATCATCGGTTGGCAGAATCATGTCTGGATTATCATTTCTAATGACAGTTCCAGTTAGGCCGCTGACCTCAATCGGCTCTATAATGTATTCAGGATAGTTGTGGCTAGCTTCAGCCGGCGACGTAGGGTGCGACATGCAGTTCCTCACTGTTTAGGATGCTTATTATACAAAAAAAGTATAAAAAAGTCAACTATTTTATTGGCACTCTTGACATGTGAGTGCTAGTTTTTCTATGATAGGTAGTATTAGCACTCTAAGCTTTATTCTGCTAACGAAAGGATACACTTAACATATGGCAAAAATTATTGGTATCGACTTAGGTACAACGAACTCGGCAATGGCGGTTATGCAATCGGGCAAGCCGGAAATTGTTGCAAATAGCGAGGGCGACCGCACCACGCCAAGCGTCGTAGCCGAAAGTAAAAAGGGC
>DASRJJ010000044.1:0-7239 GCA_035649555.1 Saccharimonadales bacterium (SeqCode) | reverse complement strand
CTATTTTTCAATTTTCAAGCACAGACGGCCACACTACACGGGAAGGTATCGACATTTGTTCTTTGGCCGTGCGGCACGAGCAACCTTCGCGTAGCCGCCTGGCCAAGTTACTTAGTTTCGACCCGTTCCGCGAACTCCGCTTCCCGTTTGAAAGCTATCGTACATTAGCGCGACTGCGCGACAAACTAGAGAGCTTCGACGTGTGTTACATCGAGGGCTGCTTACTGCTGGGACCTTTTGCCTTTATAAAACGGCTAGGCAAGCCATTAGTGCTCGACACCCACTGCATTAACAAAGATGTCGCCCTAAAATTTCGCGCCCGACATAAGGTAGCTGGTACGCTGCGAGTGTGGGTGTGGCACTGGTTAGAACAAACACTCATCCGGCGGGCCGATTTAGTGATTGCCATTTCCGAACCTGACCGCACTTTTATCACCAAACATTATGGGGTGTCCGCCGATAGTATTAGCTTGCTACCGCACGAAGTAGCCACCGCCCAGCCCGAACGATTCGCAGCCGAAGCCCGTAGCTTGCGCGCCCAACTACTGCGCGGCTTTAAAAAAGTTGCTTGTTTTGTAGGTGATTTGGGCGCTATCCAAAATAAGGATAGCGAACGCTACATCCGCGAAACACTCGCACCTGACACGCCGCAAGTGCACTATGTATTGGTCGGCAATAATCCAGATAAGCTACCGGACCAGCCGAACGTTACCTATACCGGTTTTGTCGAGATGCTTGACCCATATATTTTGGCCGCCGATTTTTGTATCGCGCCGGTGGTCATTGGCAGTGGCGTTAAGACCAAGGTGTTGGATTACATAAAATACGAAAAACCGATTGTAGCTACGCCGGTTGCCATGGAAGGTATTGAGCGCTACGCCAGGTCACAAGTCCACGAGATAGCTGACTTTAGCACCGGCGTCAAACAATTGGCGGAGGCTAGCGCATGAAACTCGCTATTATCACCCCAGGCGGACTAACCAACTTTGGCGAACGGGCAATTATGCTTGGCACGGTCTACGAACTGCGGGCGCAACACCCCAAAGCGATTATTGCCATTTTTGGGTACGAAGATTTAAAAAGTGAGGACCCACACCTATTTGCCGAGCTGCATTCTTTGGGCGTCGTATTTTATCCGTCCCTCATTACCGGTCATAACCGCATAACTAAATTGTTGCGCGTGGTAAGTATGGCCTTTTTGCCGCGGCTTTTTTTGCCGGCCAAAAGCTACCGTTTTTTACGGCAAGCAGAGGTGTATGCCAAAGGGCAGGAAAGTCTAACTCAAGATTATGGCTTAACACATTTTGTCGATTCAGTGTTGGAGCCGCTTCTTGTCAGCCGCCTAACACGCCGGATTACACTTTTCGGCCATTCCATCGGCCCGGTGTATAAACACGCCTGGTTTGCCCGCTGGGCAGTAAAGCGATTTGCCCGCATTTGGGTACGTGATTCGCGTTCCGAGACGGCTTTGCTCAACCTTAGCTACGACCCTACGCGCATCAAACGGATTAAAGATTTGGCCTATGCCGCCGTGGCCCGTTACGCGCCGGCGTTAAAGAGTACCAAAAAACACTATTTGCTCGTACCCAATGCTGCCATCTGCACATCGCCCCAGCGTACCGACGAATACATGACTAACCTTCGACAAATCATTACAGAGTTACTCAAGCAAAACGCCCAAGTCATCGTTGGTAGCTCGGTTACAGCCGACGATTGGAACAGTGACTACCGGCTTTGCAGGCAACTTAAAAAAGAATTTCCAAAGCTAGTGCTAAAAGAATACCGCTACCTACAAGAATTTTTAGCCGATGTTAAAAACGCCCGGCAAGTGATTTCGTCGCGCCTGCACCCGCTGATCATGGCGACGGGTATTGGCACTGACGTCCTTGCTTTATCGCGTTCACCTAAGGTTGCCGGGCTGCTTGGCGACCTCGGGTTACAGACCGTTGACCCTTTTAAAACCTTACAACTGGAGCAATTACCCCTCTTATGAACCTTTTCCGTCGCCCTACTGGCAACAAGTCATTTTGGTGGTTGGTTGGACTGCTAGCCGTGTTGCTGGCGCTTATACACCGTAACTGGCTGTTTACACTATCGCCGCTCATTTCTGGCGACTGGCCGTTTTTTAGCACCGCGCAATTGCAGCAATGGTTTCCGTTCCATGCGCTTTGGATTCCATACGACGGGCTAGGGCGGGGCATTTCCCAAGGCAACTTTACGTTGTTTTTTTCGCTGTATGGTTGGCTAGCGCATATTGGTTTTGGGTTCGAGATTATTTCGCGCTTATTATTCTTTTTGCCAATTGCAGTGCTGGCGCCGCTGGGCGCATTTTTGGCCGTACGCGAACTGACTAACCACCGTAATGCAGCTATCGTGGGTGCCTTTGTCTACTCACTTAACACTTACTTTTTGGTAATTCAAGGCGGGCACATGCACCTCAGCATGGTGTACGCGTTGGCTCCGTTTGCCTATTATTTCGCGCTTAAAAAGGGCCCACGTACGTACTTTTGGCTGTTTACCGTGTTGGCGGTAATGGGTTTGTACGATGTACGCATGACCTTACTTGTGGGCGGATTCGCCATCGTCATGTCCCTGTGGCGGAACGTACGCAACAAACACGAGTTGTGGGTGGCGCTTAGAAAAATCAGCCTTGGCCTTGTAGTACTCATACTTATTAATAGTTTTTGGATTTTGCCAGCACTGCTTACCGAAGCCGGACCATTTAGCCGTGACGTATTTAACCAGACCGCACTTAACTGGGTGTCGCAGGCCGATTCGCTGACGCTGCACCATCCATTTTGGTCGCAATATGGTGTAACCGATTTTGTGTTTCAGCCAGTGCCGTATTATATGCTCTTTTTGCCAATGATCGCTTTTTTGCCGTTCGCCTTACCGGGCATGCGCTTTAAGCGCGAGCTATTGTTTTTTGGCGGTGCGGCGATTTTGTCAATCATTTTGCTGCTGCAAGAAAATTCGATGTTTGCCCACGCTTACGAATTTTTGTACCAAAAAGTGCCGCTTATGAGCATGTTTAGGGAATCGACCAAATTGTTTTTTGTAACCGCCTTTTGTTATAGCGCTATGATCGGCCTGCTTATTGCCGACTTGTCGCGGCGCGGCCGTCGGGGCTGGGCTGGCTTGAGCGGTAGCGTGGTTATTGCCGCCTTGCTCTTACCAGCCTTGCCCTATGTGGCGGGATTGTTTGTCAAATCTTTTAAAAAAGAGCCGATTAGCGCCGGGATGCAAGCCGTCAACCAAACGGTGCAGGGGGGCGAGCCCAGCCGCACATTGTGGGTTTCGCGCACGCCCAAATTTGCGGTGGCCACCAACGAGCGGCCGAGCGTGGATGCGCTCGACTTGGGCGAACGTTTTTGGAGCCGCGGCTTTGCCGGTTTTGATGCCACGGCTTACCTCGGCCAGCCCTATGCGCCCGCGCTCCTTAATTTTGCCGGCGTAGGGCATGTGGTGGTGCCACGCTATGGGGTCGATGCCGTGTTTTACCACTACAATGCCCGGCCAGCCGAACACTACGCTTCCGTGGTTGACCGGCTCGGCCTGCCAGAACGCCGCGATATCGATGGCAACATTGTCTGGAATAACCCAGGCGCTAAACCGCGATTTTATATGGCAACCGACATAGTGCGCGCCGATAGTCTAGACATCTTTTCGGGTATTGATATTGCCCGGACAACGGGTTACCTTTTTAGCGACCAACAACCCCAATCGGCAGGCAAAGCAGTACTTGATGCAATACCTACGCAAACCGAACTAAACCCGTTCCAAGCAAAGTACCTGCAAGTAAATGACGAGGAAATCACCAGCTCGTTTACACCGCCAACGGGTGGATCGTTCGACCGCTACCAAACTAACCCTATGGCCAGCGGGCGCACGCTCGACTTAATAAAAAATGCCGACCCTACCGAGCAAGTAGTGCACTTTTACCCAGATCTGAAAAACCTATACCCCAGCGGCGGCCTGGAGTATAACGAGGCTTTTACCGTCAGCGACTGCAATAACGCCGATAACACCAGTAAAGAACACAACGGCATTACCGGCCGCTTGGTCGATGACCCTACCGAAGGCCAACACAGTTTAGAGGTAACTGCGCGGCGCCACACAGCTTGTTTTTCTAAAAAGATCATGGAGTTTGATAAAAACGCCAACTATCTTGTGGCCTTTGACTACAAATATTTGAGTGGGCCAGCGCCACGCGTGGGGCTGTACCCTTACACCCAGGAACCGCTTAATCGCCAGGTTGCTGTACCTATCGATCAATCTGGGACTTGGCAGACTTATCAAACCATTATTCAACCCGCCGATTTTTCAGACGAAATGTATGTCAACATTTACCTGCCGACAGCCAAAAAGCAGGAAAGCAAAGCTTTGTTTGACAATCTTCGGGTCTACAAATTGCCAAGTTTGCCCGAAACATACTTGCGAACTCCGCCAGCCGAACTACCCCCAGTTGAAGTGCAAACTATAGAACAAAAAGCCAGCCACCACCGCCTTGCGGTGCACGGTTTAACCCAGCCACGACTGTTTGTTTTTTCGGAAACCTTTGACCCTAACTGGCGACTATCGGTACGCAAAACGGGCGATTCCTCAATAGCCATTACCGAACTGGACAAACAGACACATGTGATTGCCAACGGATTTGCGAATGCGTGGTGGATAGACCCAGCCACGCTGCCCGCGGAGATCCGCAACAACCCCGGAGATTACGAACTGGTACTCGAGTATCAGCCCCAACGCTGGTTTACCATCGGCCTTGTCATTAGCGGCACTGTTGTAGCCGCCGCTGCAGGTTGGTTGGTTTACAGCGTTCACCGCACTAAAGCCAAAGCAAAGGAGCAGAGACGATGGCGTTAAATATCAAAACTGAATGGCAAGCCTATGGTATGTACGCGTTAGTAGCACTGGCAGTGATGCTACCGCTTTTACGGCCTGGCTTTATTTTGACGCTCGATATGGTGTTTACGCCAACGTTGCATATGCCAGAAAGCGTGACTGCCAGTTGGCCCTTCCACGCCTTGTTGTATGGACTAAATGCCATACTTCCGAGTGAAATCATCCAAAAACTATTGTTATTTGGCATTTTTATCTTGGCTGGGGTCGGCATGCACCGGTTGGTACGCCTGTTACAACCCAAACAAGCAAGCTGGGGTATTTATTTTGCGTCGATTTTCTTCATGCTTAATCCATTTACGTATTCACGCTTTATGGCCGGGCAGTACATAGTACTGCTTGGGTACGCGCTGCTGCCGTGGTTTGCCCGGCTGCTCCTGCAATACATGCATCGGCCGGGACTTAAGGACGCGCTCAAATTAGGCGGACTGGCAACACTAATAGGTATTATTTCGATACACATGCTGGCAGCGGTAGCCCTGCTGTCACTGGCGGCTTTGGGAATTGTACTGTGGCGCTACCGCTCTAAGGTAAAGGCTTTTGCAAAGTATGGTGCTGTGGCTTTGGGGTTATTTTTGGTGCTCAGTAGCTACTGGGTAGTACCACTAGCGCTTGGCCAAAGCTCCACGGCACAAACCATTGGCAGCTTTACGGCCGCGGATACTGCTGCGTTTGAAACCCGGGGCAGTAACCCTGCAGTGCGCGTTTTGCACATCCTTCGCCTACAAGGTTTTTGGGGCGAAAGCACTGCACAATTTTTACTACCACAACAGGTGACAATACTATGGGGATTACTGACACTAGCCATTCTTGGTTTGGTCATTATGGGCCTGGTGGTTTTGTGGCGGCAAAGCAAGCCGCTGGCTGTCTTTTTTGGGACGAGCCTGTTAGTTGCCATTCTCATGGCGGCGGGGCTTGCGCCGTTGCCACCGGGCTTACGTGAACCGCACAAAATGGTTGCCGTGGTAGCGCTTGGCTATGCCGCATTTGCCGCGTTCGGCGTGGACATGTTGCTGCGTTGGCTGCGCGAAAAAACCGAAACAGCCTTTATTATAGGTGCTGTTGCTATCCTTATTGTGCCGTTCCTATTTATGCGCGTGATGTTATGGGGGTTCCATGGGCAATTAGTGCCGCGGCACTATCCGGCAGAATGGGCCACTCTTAACCAACAGCTCGCCAAAGATACCTCTAACAGCGCCGTACTATTTTTGCCATGGTACCAATACTTAAGTTTCGACTTTTCCGGCCGCATTATCGCTAACCCGGCACCCGCATTTTTTGACAAAGAAATTATAGCCAGCACCGACCCCGAATTTGGCGGCGCCGTCAGCAGCCATGCCGATCCGCGCGAAACAACTATCAAAAATATCCTCAACGAGGCTAAAACCCAGCCCAATTTGGCCGAACACTTGGCCGCCCAAAACATCAAATACATTCTGCTCGCCAAAGAAGTGGATTATCAGCAGTACGATTTTATAGTTACTCAACCCGGCATAGAACAAATGCTGGATAACGATCGATTAACGCTGTACCAAAACACCTTTTGGAAGGAGACTCAATGAGCCGTTCAATCGATGGCATTGTAATAGGAACGCGGCCTAACCCAAGCCCAACAGGTGATACGCAGCGGTTGAACGTCCACCCCACCGCAAGGCCTGGGGCGGCGCGGACTTTCGCGCAAAAACAATTTTCCCTAAAATACTCGTCGCAACCCCACATAAAAAAAACCTGGAAAGAACGCCTGCAATTGCCGTTCATTGTTATTGCCGGTATGCTGGCTGGTTTTGCCATCCAAAACCCTTTGCTGGGACAAGTTTTGATTGTTGGGTACGGCATTTTTGCTTTTATTTACAGGATCCCCAGCCGCATCACGTTTATGGGTGCCTTAGCCACAATCTTGATCATGTTCGGGCTGATGGCAACTAATGGCGATGCGGCGACCAGCCACACGCTGGCCATTTATACTTTCTTGCTTCTGGTTGTCGGGGTAATTACCCTGAATCGCGAGGTAAAACAGGAAGGAGGTCGCATATACAGCAGGCGATATAGATAACAATACTAGTAGTATCAAAGACCGCATGCATAAATTTTAGAAAGGCTTACTTATGCAAATAACAATGAATCGGCCTGCGCCCCTAAAGCGCAAAGCGCCGAACAAGCTGATTGCCGGGCTCGCGGCATTCTTAGCCACCGGCATTATCACGGTCAGTGGTATGGCCGGGGCTGCGCCCAACAATGGCAATAACGGCAACGGCAATAAACCGCCGGGCCACAACAATAGCCATCATAACGGGCAAAACAATCACAATAATCAGGGTGGCCACATTGGCCATG
>DASRJJ010000043.1:0-9071 GCA_035649555.1 Saccharimonadales bacterium (SeqCode) | reverse complement strand
GCTGTTTCGCAAATCGTCGCCCTGTAAGCTCGTACAGCTTCGTAGCTAGTGCCGCAAGCAGAGGCTTAAAATCCTGGTCGGTAAGCTCGCTAAAATTGTTGCCAAACAGTAGCTTTGGAGCCGAAAACTCAACGGCAAGTGTGTAACTAAAGCCTCGCTTCAAAGGGCGCTTGTAGAGGGTTAGGCGCGGCATGTACCTCCCAGCCTTCCCATACGCGGGTGACGGATTTAGTGTCGCTTTGCCATAACTGCTACCCCCTACAAGGTCGCGCACGCTTGGCACAAATTGGTCGCCCCTAAGCCCTAGTGGGCCACGAACCGTAAGTAGAAGTTTTACTGTATCCACCATCTGGTTCATCACTTTTTTCAAACACTTCAATGCATTTGGCGACAACGGCTTGTTCTATGGCCAATCCCGCCTCTTTTGTTATGGGGTGGTAGTAGTTTAGTCGGCGGTCGCCAACCTTTTTAGTAGGGTAGGTTATGCGATAGCCTGTACCGTCTAGGCGCTTATGCACGCCTAATGCACCCAAGTAGAGCTGGCCGTTTAATATACAGCCAGCAAAGGCCACCAAGCCGCCGCTTGGCTTAACCGGTATTATTTGTACCTCCGTTATTGTTGGTTGCTCGGGCTGTGCCCGTGGCATGTTCGTCATTATTGCCGTCCTCCTTAGCCTTACGTTTTTGAGCAAAGTCCATTTGGATGAGCACATCAAAGAAGCCTGCGAGGTTGCGCAATGCCTCCTCGCTCAATGCAGCAGCCGAACCGTTATTTGCGGCTTGGGGGTCTGCCTTCGACTGTGGTTCTTGCTGATGTGACATAAAATAGCCTCGTAGCACGAGACTATATAGATAGGTGTGTGAGTCGACTTTGAGTAACCCGACTCACATTTCGCTCACAAATTACTACTGAAAGTTTTTGTTTACCCTAACCTTACCGGCTTTGAAGCTTAATAAGTTTTGTATGTTTAAGCCATCCTTGGCTTTTTGGTTTATGCGTCGTACGGCATCATAAATGGCTCTATTGCCAGCAAGTTCTTTATTGGCCGCGCTCAGTATGTCGGTTTCTTTGGCGGCTATACGGCGATTTTTAAAAGCCAATTTACAAACGTAGTACTCAAGCTTCTCGTCGGGTATGTCGCACTCTATGCCTCCGTAACTTAGGGTGCTTGCGTGGGCATCGAATACGACCTTTTCTTGCGTGTTGGGCGTGTGTTCCGGCTGCTTTGAATGCGGTGTGTTGGCCTTTATAGGCCTATTGCCTAGCTCGGCAGCAGCGTACTCAAAGAAATTGTCAAAAACAAGAAATACGTACGAATCATTGTAGTCATGGTCAGGGTTGTCGGGGTTCCAAGCTATAATGGGTGTTCTTACGATGTCTATTAAGCCTCTGTCTTCAAGGTCGCGCAGCCAGCCATAGAGCACTTTGCCCCCGCTATCCCTCATTATGACTCTGTCGCCAAAGGCCTTTCTCAGACTTTCGATGTTGGATAGCAGGCGGCGATAGGCTGCCTGCTCCTCGCTGTTGGTAAATTTCATCACATCACTCGCGTTTTCACATCACTGGTAGGTTATGTATAGTTGTAGTATGCCACAAACAGGGAAAAAAGAACCTAAACTACTAACACTCAAGCAAACTTGTGAGCTTTTAAATTGCCACGCCAACACGCTACGTGCATGGGATAAGAAAGGCTACCTCGTAGCCGTGCGTTTCGGTACGCGCCGCGACAGACGCTACCGCAAAGAAGATGTGATGAAGCTCCTAAAGAGTAATAGCTAGAGCCTATTTGTCTAGCAAATCCTCGGCTGATACCTTGACCCTTGCCTCACTAATAATTAGGCCATCACCGTTGCGTATAGCACTGTAAATCTCAATTTTAGCTATATCTATGCTGTACATGCGCTGGGCTGGTTTTGGTGTTTGGTAGTAGCTAATGCCTATGGGCTGGCTGCCGTGCTTGGCTCGCACAGTGTTATGTACGCGCAAAGCCTTAACAAGCTCATTACCTTCGCACTCATGTGCGTTGACGCCAGTAATGTATACACCACCCTGACCTTTGGTGAAAGAGTCAAACAGCACGGCAAATGCGTTGCCCGTCCGTACGAAGTTTTTACAGTGCAAAGATTCGCTGTGCGAGCCGACGTAAAGCTTAGTTAATCCTTCGTTATAAATCAACATTAGGGGTGAGTTATGGGGTGTGCCATCTTCATTGACCGTGGCATAGGCGGCATGGCGCACGGTTTTTAGTAGTTTTTTGGCCAATTCTATCTGCTCTGTGTTGGTGGTGTTGGTATTCATATAGCCATAGTACCAAAGTTAGCTGGCCGTAACCTACCCAGCTTGGGAGCTAATACCCTCGCCGCGCACGGCGTCCATGCTGACAATTTGTGCCCTTTTATCGTTATCGCGCATCATCAAAAGGTCGTTGGGTGTGGGCTGCTTATCATCCCAGCCCACGAAAAAGTAGTGTTTGCGGAAATTATCCCGAGCTATGGCCTGGGCCTTATCAAAATTCCCGCCTATGGCCGTACATTCGAGTACGTCCATTTCGTCGGTGCTATAGGATTTGCCCCAGCCGAGGAATGCATGGCCTGGCATCAGCATAATTAGGGCGTTTATACCAAGCCCCTCTAGCAGGCTGGCCATTAAGACCGTAAGGTCAATACAGTTGCCGGACTTGGTTTTAAGTACGGTTTCGGGCGGCAATACGCGCTGGCCGCCTTGGTCATAATCGTATGCAAAGGCATGGTTGACGTAGCGTATGCCCTCGTCGGTACCCAAATACTCAAACAAGGCTTTTACTTGCGCGGTTTGGTCGGCAATCGTTGTGTTTGCCTGCATGCCCACTAATACGCCGTCTGGGTGGTGCTTTTTAGCCGCACCGCGCACCCTATCAAGTTCGCCATCCACATCCGTAGGCGACACCCATGCGCCTAACATATTGGCTAGGTCGTACTGCATGCCGCTTTTTTGGTCGTTAAGCGCCCAGACCATCATGTCGCGCGGCAGTAGCTTAACGGTTTCGGTGCCACGTTTTAGCATAGTACGCTTGCCGCCATCCTCTATTTGCGTTATTTCGTACTTAAGGGTGGCCTCTTGAGCTTTGGCCACCTTTTCGAGAACTCCAAATTGTAGACGCGGGCATTGAGGGACGACCTGCCACCATTTTTTGCCGGTGGCATCGCGACCCGCTTCTTCATAGGCGTCAAGTTGGATGGTGGCTATGGCGGGGTCGGTTATGCCGAGTATTTCGGAGCTTACTTCAAGCTCGACAGGCTTATCGCCAAAATTACTTAGTTCAAAGGATATCAAAAAATCGCGATAACGGGGAAGCTGTTGTAATTGCTGGTAAATACGTACCGGCAGAGGCCGCGACGCAATATTGGTTTCGATATGGACGCCTGTGTTTTGGCGAGGCTTGTAGCGAAGAACGACTTGCAGCGCGGTGTAGTCATTAAACCGCATAAACTCTATCTTGCCGTCTTCAATCGGACGACCTACACTCACCATGCCATGTAGCGGCAGCGAGCGTAAGGGGTCGCCCGCGTTCATTATTGGCCGCACCGGAGTTAATAACTCGTCTTTATTCCAATTGTGGGTTTGCTTGAGCGGATATGACATTTGGCGAATTGGCCTAACGCCGCGATAGACAAGGTGACTAAGGTCAAAATTACTCTCGTTTGCGACTGTCACGCTAGCGATGTCCACAAAGCGGTAGGGGTACAGCAAGGCGGGCATAAAAGCATCGGCGTGGCATTCTATATCGAATGATAGACTGTAGACCTTGTTAAGTTCAAAAGGGGCGTAGAACACCGTGGCCTTACCCTCGTAGTAAGAATAGTCGGCTAGAGGCTTGCTTTTAGAGCGTTGCGGCGGGAAGCTGTCGGGCATCGCCACCAAGTCAATAAGGTCATTGGGTACGACCTGCGCAGGTTGGCCATTTATGCGTAGTTCCACCGTGTCTATGTTAACCTTAGCCCCACCCGAAACGAACATTACAAAAATCGGCGCAGGCGTAACCGGTTCATACTGCGCGCTGCCGTCTTTGTAAGCGTCCCTCATTGGCTGTAGCTTCC
This sequence comes from Saccharimonadales bacterium (SeqCode), assembly GCA_035649555.1. GTDB lineage: Bacteria > Patescibacteriota > Saccharimonadia > Saccharimonadales > UBA4665 > DASRJJ01. Next base: position 4,994 of record DASRJJ010000043.1, on the reverse strand, counting down.
AGCCTTCTTTTTCGTATATGTCTTCGGGCAGCGTAGGGCTACCGCGCAACATAAAGGTCGTGCTAAAGCGTAGTAGCGAGGGCTTAACAAGCGTTAGCTGGGCGGTTAGCGTCCTACACTCAACAAAGTGGAAGGCACGAGGCAAAAACTCATCTACCGTAGTCTTAAGCTTGCCTGCACCCCAGCCTACCACTCCGCTAGTACACGGATACCAGTCAATTTTGGGCATTTTGGCACGCGGGCAGCGTAAGTCGCACTTATGGTGCCCCTCCTTGGTCTGACCGCAGCGGTCACAAACATTGCGCTCGGCGTTGGCACACCGACGGACTCTCTTGGTCTTAAATTTGTTGCCGCAAACTATACACTTCATTTGGCTTCACCTATACACCTTAATAATACTCTTGGGCGGGCCATTTTTTTGCATTATGTTACAAAAATGATAACGCTAACGTTTTTGCCATCTGCACTTGCAGACACCGCTTTTGCGCCAAAAGCTGGTGATACCAAATAGCACATTTTTGATACCAAAATCCAACAAATAGGAGTTTTGCCGATGTCACCTTTATGTCCACTTAATGGCACCATTTTGGCATATTTAGGGCTTTTACCCGTTTAGCCTCTGTTATATGGCATAATAAAAGAGCTTAGACATCCACAACAGTTATCTCGTGCCACACGAGTGTTTTACGTCAACATTGGGCGGTTCACTCAAAAAAGCACAGACGTAAAAATCTGTTGTGGGTCTAAGCAACCAGAGTGGGCCGTCCTTTTTTATTGGTCGGCCTCTGGTTGCTAACCCTAACAACAGAGGAGCGCCATGAGCCTATTTAAACGCAGTAACAGCATAACAATCGGTGGCGAGTACTTCGGCACTCACCCACAACTCAAAGGCTACTACAAGCAGGCGCGATTGGTCATGGATGACAACGGCATAGACTTTTATGACCATAAAACACTGGTACGCCACTTTACTTGGGCTGAAATTATTGGCTTTGACGCCGAGCAAACAGTGCAGCGAGAGGGGCGCTCACGTCTAACGGTAACTCGTATGCTTGCCCTAGGCCCGCTCTCGCTGGCCGCACCCAAGGCCGCCGGTAAGGTCGAAAGTGCCTTTACCTGCATTCTACACACGACCACCGGCGACCTATCACTGGGAAACAACCTTAATGGTAGTGCTGGCTCGTCCATGACCATCATGGCCATTGAAGTAACGAGGAAGCAAGGGCAAAAAGTGCGTGCCTTTGTAGCGGCTCGCGCTAAGGCCGGTTAGTTTTCCACTCCAACCGCTAAAACCTCCATTTACTCTTCTAAATTGTCTCGCTATCATCGGTTCACACTCAGTAAACGAGCTACGGACAATAGCATGGCGATTACAATAACCCCCACCCATATACGAACCGAAGAACTGCTAACTTGTGTTATTTGTGGACGCGAACGGCCACTTGCCGACCTTACGGCAGGCTTGACGGATGCCACAGGGCGGCAGGCGCTTGCCTGCGCTGGCCACACCTGGGACGCACACGAACTTATCACCGGCTGGGCAAAATTTGCCATTACACAGCGGCAGGCTTTGGCGCAGGCGGCAGCACAGATGGAATATAGGGAGGATATCGGGCATGGGCAGCGTGTTTTTTGAACGAAGGCCGCTAACTGGCCGCGACGTGCTATCTTGGGATATTGCCCGCCACCTATACGGACGGCAATTGCAGGGTACGGTAGTTATACTTACCGACAATCCTACAGGCCTACATGCAGCCCTAGCCAAACAGTGGCGACGGCTAGGGCGCGCTGTGCAGCGCGAGCGAGCAGCAACTTTGGATGCGGTGTTAATACAAGAACTAACGCGCACCCTTAGCCGTATGCAGAACCTTACGTTTTCGACCCAATCGCCGTTTGATGAGCTTGCCGACGTTTATATTTTGGATAAAGAACATTTAAACGTTGTGCCGCGCGGTACGCACACCTTTTACGCCACAGAAGTAATGGACGACGAGCAATTGAAGGATATTGGTGAGGCCGTGGCCTATAACGGCTTAGTTGTAACTTACCGTTAGACTTCTGCTATGCTTGAGGGATGAAGCTGTATACATTCCGTATAAAACCAGGCAATGACCTAAAAGTTGAACTCGAAAAGTTTGTTAAAGCCAATAATATCCAGGCGGGTTTCATCGTAACCTGCGTTGGCGGGCTTAGCCAGGCATGCATGCGTATGGCAGGGGCAATGCCCGACAAGCAAGACATCCGTACGCTTACGGGCGATTTTGAAATAACCTCGCTCGTCGGGACAGTAAGCGTTAACGGTGTACATCTACATATGGCAGTTTCCGATAAAGAGGGTAAGGGTTTGGGCGGCCACCTTAAAGAAGGCACGACTATTCACCCGACTGCCGAAATTGTCCTCGGCGAGGATGAAAACGCTGTGTATACGCGCGAATTGGACGACGAGACAGGTTTCCCCGAGCTAGTAGTAAAAGAAAGGGGCCGTGCATAATGTCGGAGGGCATCACTAAAGTTGGTATAGGCGTGTTTATAGTTAAGGACGGCAAAGTACTGCTTGGCAAGCGCAAAAACGCTCATGGCGCTGATGAATACGGCGGCCCTGGTGGGCACTTAGAATATGGCGAGACTATGGAGCAAACCGCATTGCGCGAAATTGCCGAGGAGTGTGGTATTAAAGTTAAAAATCTAAGAATGCTATGCGTGTCCGACCTGCTCACCTATTTCCCCAAGCACTACATTGATATTGGCTTTACGGCTGAATGGGAGTCGGGCGAGCCGCAAGTTTTGGAACCGCACAAGCTAGAGTCCTGGGATTGGTACGACCTCGATAACTTGCCGGATAAGCTATTCGGCTGTGTTTCGGCCTACGATGAATCATACAAGACTGGTAAAAAGCATTTTACGTTTCAACGGAGTACAAAAAAGTAGTGCAGCAGACGTGTTTTAAAAATAGTATCACCTGCAATGCGGCATTAAATGGGTTTAACTCTAGCGATTGGCTTGCCTATACAGGTCAAGTTGGCCATTTGTTTGATGGTCTTACATATCTTTTACAAGCCGCCCAAGAATGGCAATTGCAAAAAGACCTTAAACTTGAGCTTGTAGGCTATCAGGCACAGGTCTATGCAATGGATTCTGTGTTTTTACGCGCAAGGTCATTATTTGAGTTTTTTGCCGGTGAAGGCCGCCCTTATTGTCATGCGCGCTGCCTTTTCGACCTGGATGACCAGTTGGAGTATCCAAAGTACGCCGTTAAGGACGGCAGCCAGCATCCGGAGCTATGGGAAAACATTTTACACGTTGGCTCGCTGCACTTTCAAAATAGAGCCACTACTAGGCAACTTATTGGTTACGATGGCACCAATAAAGACCTAAACGAGATGCCCGCCGACTTCGCCAAAGGCATTTTAGATGTATGGCAAGAGTTCGAGGATGCGCTTAATGTGAAGGGCTACCAGCAGCTGCATGGCATGGCCGAGGCTTGCAGGAATAAGGCCATAGAAGACGCAGGTCGGGTTTTCGATAGCGTAGTACAACGAACAAAAGCTTACGAGTCTGCCTCTACTGACGGATTGGTTAAGCTATTTGGTTAGGCTGGGATTATAATAAAACTATGCGGTGATTAAATCACCGGCCAAACTAAACGACTCCACTAAGTTTTTTAGCCGGTAATCTTCGCCCCGCGTCAACGCCGCTGTTTGCAATGCGTCCGCGATGCCCTGCCAGGAAATTATTCGCAAATTGCATCTGTAAAACAGTTCGGTCATTTATTGCTTATTGCGGTAAATTTTGCTATAGTTTTAGGTATCACCAATAGAAGATTGCCCCTACAAGGTTTTGTCCTTGCGGGGGTTCTTCTTTTTAGGTTGATACTCAAGTTTCTTTCGAAGATCGCTCACAAACCTATGCAAGGGCTTGAATATGTCGAATTTCAGTAAAGCGGAAAACTTCTTTTGATCCGGAACGAGTAATACACCTAGCTTGCCTTGCTCGTGCAAGTATTTTGCTAAACACTGAAAGTCGCCATCTCCGGAAACGATTATTGCCTTACTGTATTGCTTAAGCTCTATCATGGCTTGCAGAACAAGTTCGGCACCACAATTCCCTTTAGTGGTGCCGTCTTTGTAGGTCGGGGTAGGCCGAAAGATACAAATAAACCGGCTTCTTGCAGATACGCATATAAGTCGGCATGTTGCGGCTCATTGTCACCTAGCAACTTTCGAAGCTCTTCGACATCAACTTTCCATTCGTTCTCATCCTCGAAAGTTTGATTCCGGCCTCCTGCCCCCTGTCATGAATTTTCGTATCTGTTAATCGCGTTTTTATTCATCGTTTCTAAAATTTCCTATCTGTAAAAAGTTCGATTCCATCCTCTGTAGAGGCAGAATGGATCAAACTTTTGTGATTTGTTAAAATACACTTATGAGCGATTTTGTCCTTATTGCACACCGAGGCTTTTCCTCAAAAGCTCCTGAAAATACAGTTGCTGCGTTTGATCTTGCGTTTAATAGCGGATTTACTAACATTGAGCTAGATGTTCAGCTGACAGCAGATGGTACACCTGTCGTCATTCACGATGGAACGGTTGACCGGACTACCAATGGAATAGGGTCTGTAGCTTCAATGACCTACGCCCAGCTTGCCGAGCTTGATGCGGGCTCTTGGTTTGATCGCAGCTTTGAAGGCGAGAAGGTGCCGTCGCTTGAAGCTGTATTGGGGCGGTATGCTGGCAAAATTCATTTACACCTTGAGCTTAAGTCCGAACAACCAGATCTCGCCCAAAACGTTGCCGCTCTACTGAGGAGATGTCGCTGGCTCGATGGGTTACAGGATGCGCCATTTGCTGTACCTGGCTTAACCATCACTTCGAAGTATCCCGAGCAGCTTGACCGGTCACTCAAGTTGCTGCAAGCGGTTAGCCATCATTGGCTAACCTGGGATTTGAATGAGCACATTATGGAAACAGCGATTACGAAGGGTTTTAAAGGCCTGGG
>DASRJJ010000042.1:0-2557 GCA_035649555.1 Saccharimonadales bacterium (SeqCode) | reverse complement strand
CCGTTGTTCGAGGCATTAAGCATGCAAGTTGCCGAAATCACCATTGCGGGCCCAGGGTTCATCAACATTCGTCTAAGTGACCAAACTATTTTTGACCAAGCGCTAGCCGCGCCATCTACCAAACTGCAGACCTTTGCTGGGCAGACGGTGGTAAGTGAATACTCCGACCCTAATCCGTTTAAGGTGTTGCATGCCGGGCATTTATACACCAGTGTCGTGGGCGATGCGATTTCGCGGCTCATCCAAGCTGCCGGCGGTGAGGTACATGCTGTTAATTTTGGCGGCGATGTCGGGCTTCATGTCGGCAAAACCATGTGGGCAATTGTGCAGGATGTAGGTGGCGAAAAACCCGAATTGTTGCAAAACATCGCACCAGCTGAGCGCGCCGAATGGATGGCTAAAAAATACGTCGTTGGCACCCAGGCTTACGAAACCGACGAGCAAGCCAAGACCCAAATTATCGAGCTGAACAAACGGGTGTATCAGGTACATGCTGAGGGTGACACAGACACGCCGTTCGCGCAAATGTACTGGACCTGCCGCCAATGGAGTTATGATTATTTTAACGAATTCTACGCCCGCCTAGGCACTGCCTTCGAAAAGTATTACCCCGAAAGCCAAACCGCGCCCATCGGCGTAGCCACTGTCAAAGAACAATTAGCCAAGGGCGTGTACCAAGAGAGCGATGGCGCTATCGTATTTGTGGGCGAACCGTATGGCTTGCACACGCGGGTATTTATTAACTCGGCCGGGTTACCGACATACGAAGCCAAAGATGTTGGGCTAATGATGGCCAAATGGCACGACTACCATTTTGATAAAAGTATCATCATAACTGGCAACGACATCATCGAATACATGAAGGTCGTGCTTAAGAGTATTGAACAGTTTGCGCCCGAGTTCGTGCAACGCACAACGCATCTCACCCACGGCCAAGTTAAGCTGGAGGGCGGGGTTAAGATGAGTTCGCGCAAAGGCAATTTTTTGCGCGCCGTTGATGTGCTAGATGCTGCCGCCAAGGCCAACAAGCAAGCTACCGGACGGGACGACGAGCAAGCTGTGCTGGGTGCTGTAAAATATGCCTTTTTAAAGCAGCGCATCGGTCCGGATATAATCTACAACCCAGAAGAATCGGTAAGCCTAGAAGGCAATAGCGGCCCGTACCTTATGTACGCCCATGCCCGGGCACGGAGTATTTTGGCCAAGGCGGCTAGCCCCGAATATATGGCTGGGGATGAGGGATTCGAACTCCAGCCCCTCGAGCGCAGCCTGGCCCGCGACATCGCCCGCTACCCCCAGGTTGTACAAAAGGCTGTTACGGACCTCATGCCCCACCATATTTGTACCTACTTATACGAACTGGCCCAAACATTTAACCGGTTTTACGAGAAAAACCGGGTTATTGGCGACCCGCGCGAAGCCCAGCGTCTTGTGTTGGTTGCCCTCTATGCCGATGTGTTAAAAGACGGCCTGCAGCTGCTTGGTATCGTCGCCCCCAACAGGTTATAAATTTTACATACTAGCCACAATTTGGTATGGTAATAATCCATGACGAGGATCGAATTAGGTAGTATAGATGGTTACGACCACGGGCAAGTCCAGCGAACGGGTGAAGTGATTGAGTTAGAACAATCATCGCGCCGGGGCTTTTTAGAAGCGTTGAGTGTAGCCGGCATTGGAGCTGCAGCTGCTAACATGATGGGTGGTATGACTCAACAAGAGCAGGCCCGAGTCCTCCAAGCCCGGGAAGAGGCTGCTAGAGCAGAAGGCTTTGCCGCCGGTATACAGGCGGTAGCGGGGGTTGCCATTGAGACGTTCATGGTTACGCAATATGTGAACAATTGCATTATTATTCAGGTTAGACACAGAGAAGGAAAAGAAGTGCCTCCCTACCTTAAGCATCTATTGTCCTACTTTAGCGCTAAAATAATGCCCGGTAGGGCTAGCATGAGCATTGGTGGGGTGCCGGTCTTCATAGAAAACCCTATTTTGCCTGCGGGTATTACGCCATTAGTGGAGGGTGACCCTTCATCATTCTGGATACTCTACCAGGACTGGCAAAGTGCAGATAGTACCCCTTATTTTCGCCCGTTTTGGCCTGGTGGCAAAGACGTAAACATGACCTTCTCGGATAAAAATAACCCAGAACAAGAGGTGGAATTAGCTGTCTGGAACCCTGATGGTCCGCAGAAACGGCTTGATCGAGTCTGCGTTATGGACCCCTTAACGGGCCATCCAGCTAAGGGTGTAGCGCCAGTCGGGCTTATGAGAGGTATACCGCAGCCGCCTTCGGTACCCTCCGATCTACGATATGTCTAAGTGGTATAATACTGTACATATGACGCGAAAAAATCGGCACCCATACGTTTCGAAAACCCCAAAACAAGAGCAAGTTACCACCAGTTCAGCCGAACAAGATACCAAACCGGTCCCTATGTCCCCGGCACGAGTGGCGGCTATTGCCCGCGTCGAAGCAAGGGAGCTTGCCAGCAAGCAAGTCACCGGTTTTACCGACTTTTTGCGCGAGCAAAGCGTTATTAGTATTGGTATTGGTTTA
>DASRJJ010000041.1:0-3150 GCA_035649555.1 Saccharimonadales bacterium (SeqCode) | reverse complement strand
ATCGTCTAGTTAGTTTCGACATAGCCCTACTACACTGATAACAAAAGCGAGGTATTACCGCTCGATCAAAGCTGAATCTTTAAAAGCCTTGCCTTTACGCAACAACAGACGCCCGCTTTGGAAATCGCTATCTTCAAAACGCTCTTTTTGGGTCTTTTGGCCGTTAATTGCAATAGCATTATCTTTAAGCAGACGACGGGCTTCGGTTTTAGATGTGGCTAAACCAACATCAACCAAAACGTCGGTAATGCTAGCATTTGGCTTGACAGTAATGTGCGGAATCTCGCGGCGCATCCGTGCAACCACTTTGTCAGCGACTTCATCCAGGCCAACCTTGCCGGTTAGAACATGGGTAATGACCCTCGCCACCACTGTCTGCTCGGCACCGTGGACCAAACGGGTGACAGCTTCGGCCAAGGCGGTTTGTGCAATTCGGTTATGGCGTTGCGGTCGGTGTTCTGCCATAACTTTGTCAATTTCTGCTTTGTCCAGTTCGGTAAAAATTTTGAGGTAATCCTCGACGCCTTCATCATCGATATTTATCCAAAATTGATAGAATTGCGTTGGTGTCGTCTTTTCGGGATCAAGCCATACGGCACCTTCCTCGCTCTTGCCAAACTTTTTGCCAGTAGCTTTGTTAATCACTAGCGGCAAAGTAATCACGTGCACCTCTTTACCCCGGGCCTTGCGGACTAACTCGACGCCCGACAAACAATTGCCCCATTGGTCCGAGCCGCCTAGCTGCAAAGTCACGCCGTATTTGTCAAACAGATGGAGGTAATCCATGCCCTGCAATAAGGTGTAGCTGAATTCGGTGTAGCTGATGCCCGCTCCCTCGTTACCGATCCGCTTGGCAATATAGTCACGCTGCACAAGTGGCGTCATACTAAAATGCTTGCCTATGTCGCGCAAAAACTCAATGACCGACATGTTTTTGGTCCAGTCTAGGTTGTTGACCAGTATAAACTTGTGGCCACGAAACACGCGCTGCAACTGCTCTTTGGCAAATTCCACATTCTGGGCTATCGTTTTTTCGTCTTGCAAAACTCGTTCAGCATCTTTACCGCCCGGGTCGCCAATTAAACTGGTTGCGCCGCCAGCCAAAATGATAGCTTTATGGCCGTGCCGCATAAACACCCGCGAGAACATCATCGCCGCTAAATTACCCACAGCTTGCGATGGCGCCGAAGCATCAAAACCTTGATAAAACGTAAACTGCTTTTTGTCTAAGTCGGAAAGGTTAGTGTATGTCGTTTGATTAATAAACCCACGCCATTTGAGTTCTTCGGATAATGTCATAGTAGTCATAAATTGTAGTATAGCGTAGGCCCCACCATCTGTGCAGCATTTTGGCACCTCGGAAGCGCAAAATATGTTATAAAAAACATATCTTGTGACCCGCACGTGCCAAATAGTACAGAGTTTGTGTCGGACCGAAATAGCATTCTCAAAAAAAATTTAGTGCTTGTATAACCCAAAATTTGCTATAATTCTGGTAATTATGGACAAGCGAAATGTGAATCGTGGCCGTCGCCGACCCGGCAAGGGAACGTTTGTAACTAAAAGTGGGGCTACTATTAAATTACACCGTGGACTAACCGCCCGCTGGAAGGCACATCGCGAGGCCAAGGCCCGCGAACGCGCCGCGTACCTTAGCACCTTACCTAAAAACCGTTTTAAACGTGTACTATTCCGGCTCCACCCCAAACGCCTCGCCAAGTACTGGTTTAGCAGACAGGGCGCGATTATGGCACTTAAAATCATCGGCATTGGCATTGTGGTCGGGTTCGTGCTTATCGTGGGTTTGTTCGCTTACTTCCGTAAAGACCTGCCCAATATTAATGACTTATCGGGCAACATTGGCGGTACTGTAACGTACTACGACCGCACCGGCCAAACTGTGCTATTCCAAGACTCCGAAGCCGTCAAGCGTATTCCTGTGAGTGGCGACAACATCTCGCAGTTTATGAAAAACGCCACTATTGCAATCGAGGACAAAGATTTCTACAAACACGGCGCGTTTGACCTGCAAAGTATTTTTAGGGCCGGCCTAAACGACGTTTTTAACCGCAGCGGTGGCGTGCAAGGCGGTTCGACTATTTCCCAGCAGCTAGTCAAACTTAACCAAGATTGGACCGAAGACCGTACGATTGCCCGCAAGGTAAAAGAACTCATCTTGGCTGTCGAACTGGAGCGCGAATATTCTAAGGATGAAATTCTTAATGGTTACCTTAACGTCGCGCCGTACGGCGGTGTCTTGTATGGGGTGGAAAGTGCCGCACGCGACTATTTTGGCTCCAACGCCAAGGATTTGACCCTTGCGCAAGCGTCACTTCTCGCCGGCATGCCGCAGTCACCTACGTTTTACTCGCCATATAACGCGCTTGCCGACCAAGAGGCCCGTGAAGCCCTTATTGGCCGCCAGCACTATATTCTTGACCAAATGGTCGACCAAGGCATGATTACAAAAGAACAAGCCGAGGAGGCCAAAGCCGTAGACATTTTGGCCCAAGTTAAACCCAAACAGACTAAGTTCCAAAATATTCGAGCCCCATACTTTGTATTGGCTGCAAAGCAAGAATTAGAAGAAAAGTACGGCGCCAAAACCGTTAACGTGAGCGGCTGGAAAGTTACCACCACCCTCGACCTAAACCTCCAAAACTTAGCCGAAGAACAGGTTAAAAAAGGACTCAACCAAGTTAGAAGCCAACTTCCTGCCAAGGGTGCCGACCCCAAGGGTATACCCTACCGTGATGGTGCAAACATCGCTTTTGCAGCCGAAGATGTCGAAACCGGCCAAATGGTTGCTTTGGTTGGGGGTGTCGACTTTAACAACGCGACTTTTGGCGAAAACAACTTTGCCTCCAGCATTAAGCTGCCTCCGGGTTCCAGCTTTAAACCATACGACTACATGGCCATGATCGAAAACACTACTAACACCGGTGCTGGCTCCGTACTCTACGACACCAAGGCGCCAATCCCTGGTTACGAAGGCACTTGCCCGCTTATTCCGGCTCAGATTCGCAAAGGTGCGACCTGCCCACCCAACACCGCACCGTTCCTTTATGACTACGACTCACATTTCCCTGGCCCTCTAACCCTACGATACGCCTTAGCTGGCTCGCGTAACGTGCCCGCAGTTAAGGCCAT
>DASRJJ010000040.1:0-9782 GCA_035649555.1 Saccharimonadales bacterium (SeqCode) | reverse complement strand
GTCCGTATATATAGAGCTTAGTTCAAAATAAATACTCGAAATCGTTGCCGTAGAACCGTTCTTTTTGTTAACAGTAATTTCTGTAGGGGTAATGGGAATCCGAGCCAGCCGAGGTTTACCCAATTTGTGAGTTATGGTATCCAGGGCGCAGGTTGTCTCTCCTAAACCTATTTTGGCGATCTCATGCGGCTTAATGGCGCCCAAGTTTTTTAATGCAACACCGTTGAGAGGGTCCGGATCACCAGAACCGAATCGATAGCCACCCATTACGGTACTGTTGTCCCCGTATTCGACATTGACACAGTTCAAACTAATTACGCTGCCACAGGCATCCGAAAGTGCATTACTGTGCCCGAGGCCAACAGAATGACCGCCCTCGTGCGTCACACCATAGGGGGTAAAATAGTCTTGATCATAAAACACCATGCCCATGCCTACGCCAGCATCGGCCGTAAAACAAGCGTTCTTTTGTTTCTGATTTATGACAATAATTGGCGTGGCGTCAGTCTCGGGACCGCCTCTTTGCGGCAGCACTGCGTTTAATAAAAGCCCGCGAAAATTCGGGACCTTTTTTTTACAAAAATCCTTTATGTTTTTTAGGCCTTCGATGGTCACTTTTTGCGGAGCTTTTACTTCTATTTCTGTTTGCGTAGACAAGGCTCCCTGGCCTGCGTTAGCTAACTCCAACCAACCTGCTTGGGTAATGGCAATCATTTCTGCTGCGGTTTTTTTTACCGGTTCAAAACCAGCGGCATTAATAGTTACCGGATAAATCGCAAAACGGGCTGGTTCTTGGGCTAGTTGTGGTTGTTGTTCCTCTGAGTTAGGGATAGTTTTTAATTCAACTGGCGATGAAGGTGGTGTCGCCCCTTCCTGCACGACAGGAGTTTGCTCGGGCAGCATGCCGGGTGTAACACTTTCACTCGTGCCCATAATTCCGGCGAAGACGGCCGCACCCACAACGAGAGTTTGCCTTACCCGGGTTCGTAACCGGTTTGCAAAACTGGGAATAATAGGCCGCGGAAAGACTTCCTGTGCAGCAACACCAGAAAAATTGTATTCCATAAGATAAATATCATACCATAAAAGTATAAATTATGCAACAAAGGATTGCCACCCGTGCCAAATTCTTCCTCTATGGCAGTTGCCAATCTGGGAATCCGGGTATTGGTGGCAGCAAAAATTGCGTCTGCTTCTTGAACCGTAGGAATATAAGTACCGAAATAATCTACGCCGGCGTATTCGGTCTGTGACATTTGCGGGCAGCTATTCTTTTTTGGCTTTTGGTTCTGACTCTGCCTCGGTGGCGTTGGTAGCTTCTTCGCCTTCAGCGGTTTCTTCGGTTGGGACTTCCTCTTCGGCGTCGCCGCCAGCAGCGTCATTAGCGGCTTGCAAGGCGCTTGGTTCAAAGACGGTTGCTACGGGGTGTGAAGGATCGGTCTTAAGCGTAACACCTTTGGGTACAATTAGGTCGGCAACAGTGACACTCTGGCCAGCTTCGACTAATTTCTCGGCATCAAAAAACAGGGCGTCGGGTAGTTCGGCTGGTACGGCTTCTACCTCGACTTCTTCTAACTGGTGCAAGACCACTAAGCCAGCGCGCTCGGCGGGCGTCGATTCATGCTCGTCAGCGTATTTAATGCGCACCGGTACTTCGGCGGTTACCTTTTCGTTGGCTTTAACGGCGTTAAACACTACATGCCGCAGTTGATGTTTTTTCGGGTCAAAATCGACTTGTTTAATAAGTGCAGTGTGGCGTTTGCCGTCAGCAACAATGATTACAGGGTGGCGTTTGCCGGCCTTTTGGTACAGTTTGCTTAGGTCCAAGTAAGGGGCCATGACAATGACTGACGGTTTTCCGTGGTCGTGGATCACGGCGGGTACCATGTTATCTTTGCGTAGTTGCTTTACGGCCTTGCCGGTAACTTCACGTGGCTGCAAATTCAGTAATAATTCTTCCATAACTCCTTGTATCCTGTTTAGTCCACCCCTTTAGTGTAGCATAGGTCGCTATAGTCGCCGGAATTATGGTAGGCTAGACATATGCTTGACGTAACGTCTTGGATAGAAGGTGCCGGGGTTGTAACCGGGTTGCTTATTCTTGGGGCAATTGTGTTTGCCGAATCGGGCCTTCTGATTGGCTTCTTTTTACCCGGCGACACATTGTTGTTTACCGCTGGCTTTTTTGCCGCCCAAGGCCATTTGCCAGTAGCCGCGGTAATACTGGTTATTTTTGCCGCCGCCGTTATTGGTGATAACGTCGGATACACCATTGGCAAACGGTTGGGTCGGCGGCTGTTCAAAAAAAAGAATGGGCTAGTATTCCGTCAGGAATACATACAAAAAGCCGAAACGTTTTACGAAAAACACGGCGGCAAAACCATGATATTCGCCCGCTTCATGCCAGTCGTACGCACCTTTGCGCCTATGGTGGCCGGCGTTAGCCAAATGGACCGACGGCGGTTTGTTGTATACGACCTTATTGGAGCTGCTTTTTGGTCAACGTTGTTGGTCCTACTTGGCTTTTGGTTTGGCCGGCTCATCGACCCACATGTCGTAGAAAAGTTCCTGGTGCTAGCCATTGTATTTGCCATGGTTATAAGCTTTGGGCCGACTATTTTGCATTTAGTCCGCGAAAAACGCCTGCGCAATTTCATCACCCGGCGGTTTAAAGCCTTCTCTCGCAATAAAGAGGAATTGTAGAACGACAACGGTAAGGCTACACTAAAGGTATGCTCGAACCAGAGAGCTTACTTGGTGGAATTAGCGTAATCGGTGCACTGGCGATTATTGCGGCACTCGTGTTTGCCGAATCTGCATTTTTGGTCGGCCTGTTTGTGCCTGGCGGTGACACGTTGCTCATTGTCACGGGTATTTTGGCGGCACAGGGCAGCTTGCCGCTTGTGGGTGTTATGATTGTTATTTTTTTGGCAGCTGCCATTGGCGACAATGTCGGCTATTATATTGGTGAAAAAACAGGGCCAAAGGTCTTTAAACAAAAGGGCGGTATATTTTTCCGCAAAGAATACGCCGAATGGGCAGCCGCGTTTTACCAAAAACACGGCAGCAAAACGGTGGTTATAGCTCGTTTTATTGCCTACGTGCGCACATTTGTGCCGCTGCTGGCTGGTATTGCCAAAATGCCGCGCCTTAAATTTACCTTTTACAATATTTTTGGTGCGTTATTTTGGACTCTGTCGCTGGTGTTACTGGGGTATTGGTTGGGTAAAGAATTCGCCGATTTTATTGAACGCTACATTTTGCCATTCACAATCTTAGGATTACTTTTACTCTTTAGCCCAACCATTATTTACCTTGTCCGAATCTTGCTTGCAAAATTTAAAAGGTAGCCTGCAGAAGTTACCTAGTTATAGGTAGACAATTATACCTAAGCAAATAATACTATATTCGTTCTTTATTTCTGGAAAACCAGTTGAACAGGCGCGTCCTCAATGTTTGCGTTGAAATGGTCTGGAGGCTCTCGTAGGCTTTAGTACTTGTTATATTTATGTTTACAGTATGCACAATGGCTTCTGCATCTGACAAAGTTTTCTGAGGCATATAGAAATATTGACTTTTGGGCGAAGTTACTTCTTCCATAAATTGTGCTGCGAATGCATCAATTAGATTCTTATATTGCTTCTTGATCTCGTCGACATGTGTGTTAGCATTTGATAATTCGGCAAGGTAACTTTTGGTGTAATCTGCTAGTGCGGCTTGCAAATTTGCACGTATCTGCTCCTCATTCTTCACAAAGAAAGTATTGTTATACCTTACAATTTCGTCATAAAGCCGGCATTTTTCGTAAAAAGAATTGATTTCGATTAACTCATCGGAGTTAAGGTCTCGGGCAAAAAGATATTTATGCTTTTCCCATTGCGACGTGGGTAATACAAACACATCTTCCTTAATTAATTTATCTTTTACGATTGATTCTTTAGCGGTTTGTAAATGTTTTTGGGCATTTTTAATCTCTAATAGTACTGTGCTGGCTGCATCTCTTTTTGTATCGTTGCGTCTTTTCTGATAAATGATATAAGCCACCAGTCCAACTGCGATAGTGACTAGACAGCTAATAATCGTAGTGAAAAATTCACTTTGATAAAAAGATTCTTGCCGCACTCCCTCTTGCATACTTACTAGTGTGCCGAACTGTAGCTATATTGCAAGCAGTAGCTTTTTATTTTATCTAATTTTATTTCTGAACTTACTTGCAAATGATTCTAATCTGAGAGACTGCGCCATTAAATGGGATGTTCTGAAACTTATGAATAGTCCTGTAATTGCATTGCGATAAGTAGCTTTTAAGTCTGAATTCGCCACACGATTCGCCATGCGCGATCGAGGAGTATCCGACGACTTTTTCTCTGGCATAATCTTAGTATAGCAAATCGCCGGAAATAGATATAACGAACCGGCCACTTACATTTCTATAGACTCTTTTTGTATATATACAAAAATTTGAAAGACACTACAAAACTGTCCTATAGCATCTTTTTGAGGAACTGGCCGGTGTAGGATTTAGCGACTTTGGCGACCTGTTCCGGGGTGCCTTCGGCTACGATAATACCGCCGCCCGAACCGCCTTCTGGACCCATGTCAATTATGTGATCGGCACTTTTGATGACGTCTAGGTTATGCTCAATTACGACCATACTGTTCCCGGTGTCAACTAACGCATGCAAAACATGCAGCAATTTATCAACGTCAGCAATGTGCAAACCAGTGGTCGGTTCGTCCAAAATGTACAAGGTACGGCCAGTGGGGCGGCGCGAAAGTTCGGTTGCCAATTTAATACGCTGCGCTTCGCCACCGCTCAAAGTTGTGGCAGGCTGGCCAAGGCCGATATATCCTAAGCCTACGTCAACTAAGGTTTGCAATTTACGGGCGATGGCCGGAATGGTGCCAAAAAAGTCTAAGGCTTGTTCGCACGTCATATCCAGTACATCACTGATGGTCTTGCCTTTGTAGTGGATTTCGAGCGCCTCGCGGTTGTAGCGCTTGCCATGGCAGACTTCGCACGGCACATACACGTCCGGCAAAAAGTGCATTTCTATTTTGATAATGCCATCACCAGCACAGTTTTCGCAGCGTCCACCCTTAACGTTAAAACTAAAACGCCCTGGTGTGTAACCGCGCAATTTGGCTTCTGGCATACTAGCAAATAAGTCCCGGATTGGCGCAAACAAACCAGTGTACGTTGCCGGGTTAGACCGGGGCGTACGGCCAATGGGCGACTGGTCGATAATAATCGCTTTATCGAGCTGCTTAATACCCTCAATGTCGTCGTGCTTCCCTGGTACAGTATTGGCACGGTGCAAGCGTGCCTGCAACTCTTTGGCCAGAATATCGTTGATCAAACTGGATTTTCCCGAGCCGGAAACACCGCTAACAACCACCATTTTGCCGAGCGGTATTTCAACGGTCACATTGCGCAGATTGTTTTCGCGCGCACCACGGATTACCAGTTTTTTGTCATTGCCAGCGCGCCGTTTTTTGGGCACAGCAATTTGTTTTTTGCCGGATAAATAGTGGCCAGTAATACTGCCCGGGGTTTTCTCTACCTCGGCGGGCGTACCTTGGGCCACAATGTGCCCACCGTGCACGCCAGCGCCCGGGCCGATGTCTAACAAATAGTCGGCGGTGCGGATGGTGTCTTCGTCGTGTTCCACCACTAACACGGTGTTGCCGAGGTCGCGCAAATGCTTGAGCGTGGCGATTAGGCGGTTGTTGTCGCGCTGGTGCAGGCCAATACTTGGTTCGTCAAGCACATACAACACGCCTTGCAAGCCGCTACCAATCTGGGTGGCTAAACGGATACGCTGCGCTTCGCCGCCAGATAACGTCGTTGCACTACGGAGCAACGTCAAATAATTTAGGCCAACGTCTTGCAAAAAGCCCAGCCGCGCGTTGACTTCTTTTAAGATCATGTGGGCAATTTTGGTGTCTTTCTCGCTTAATTTGAGCGTTTTGAAGAATTCCAGGGCTTCGTCGATAGCCAAATTACAGATGTCCATAATCGAGGCATCACCTACGGTAATAGCCAGCACTTCCGGCTTTAGGCGTTGCCCTTTGCACGAATAACAAGGGCGCTGCACCATAAAACGCTCGATGTCAGTGCGCATAAAATCGCTTTCGGTCTCTTTATGGCGGCGTTCAAGGTTGGGGATGACGCCTTCGTACGTCGTATCGAAGCTACGGCCGAGGCCGAGCGAAACGCGGTACATCTCGTTGCCAGTGCCATACAAAATTTTGTCCAGCTGGTCTTTGGTGAGTTCGCCAGTGGGCACATGCAGGCTAAAGCCGTACCGGTCAGCTACAGCCGCCATTTTTTTCATGTACCAGGCGTCGACGTTTACGCGGTTAAATGGGCGGATGGCGCCCTCGGCGATGGTAAGTTTGCCGTTGGGGATAACAAGCTCTGGGTCGACCTCCAGCCGCGAACCAAGGCCGGTACACACCGGGCAAGCGCCTTGCGGCGAATTAAAGCTAAATGTGCGCGGTTCTAGCTCGGGGATGGCAATTTCGGGGTGATCGATACAGGCGTACATCAAAGAATATATGTGTTCTTCGTTGGTGTCGGCGTTTAGCACGCGCACTTTGCCGTCGGCGATGTCGAGTGCCTGTTCGACAGATTGTGCCAAACGGGTCCGACTGTCATCGTCGTTAACCAGGCGGTCGGCTACAACCTCAATTGTATGTTTGTAGTTTTTGTCTAACTCCGGGAATTCATCTAACGCATACACCACGCCGTCAACACGCACACGGGCAAAACCGGCGCGCTGGTACTGTTCGGGAATATGCTCGAAAGCGCCTTTTTTGGCTGCCACTACAGGGGCCAAAATCATCAAGCGCGTACCTTTGGGCAAACCAGCGATTTGCTCGATGATATTAGCCGCGGTTTGGCGTGTCACCGGCTTGTTACACAATGGGCAGTGCGGCACGCCAATACGGGCATAGAGCAAACGCAAATAATCGTAAATTTCGGTTACAGTGGCCACTGTAGAACGCGGGTTGCGGCTAGTCGACTTTTGGTCGATGGAAATTGCAGGCGATAACCCGTCAATCTGGTCGACATCCGGTTTTTCCATTAAGCCCAAGAACTGTCGGGCGTAGCTGCTAAGGCTTTCTACATAACGGCGTTGGCCTTCGGCGTAAATCGTATCGAAAGCTAGGCTAGACTTGCCCGAACCAGACAGTCCCGTCACCACCACCAGCTTATTGCGTGGCAGCTCAACATCAATATTTTTTAGGTTGTGCTCGCGCGCACCCTTAACTACTATTTTCTCAGCCATAAACAGATAGATTATAGCGTAAAACAAACAATTTTTCTACCCTGATGGGGACGCAAAAATATCTGGCGGCAAAGGGCTATCTATTTCAGAACCAACTACCAGTTTTCCTAGGTACACCTGGCGTATTCCTACTTCGGCACGCGCGTCACCAATAATAGCACGCAGCTTTTCTTTTTGCTTCGGTGTCAAACGAGGCCGGCGTTCAGAGGTGCCGCAATAAAACAAATTGATATGCGGGAACCGAGACCTGACCGGTAAAGCAAACCCTCTAACTTCATGCGCCGCAAGACGGGCAACATCCGCTTGTCGTTTTAAGACGCCTACAGAAAGATACTCCAGCTTCATCCCCATTGACTTAGGAGAGGCTTTATAGGGTATACAAGGATTTGTAAGGTATACTGGAATTTCTGGCATGGGGAGCGTATTAATCATTTCATGAAACGCTTGGAGGTCAAATGCATCGGTCAACAGTCGGCCAGTTACAGACGCGCTGTCTTTTTGGCTTGTAAAAGTAATGCCCAGCATCGGCCGAGGTGTTACAAGGTCCTGGTCTAAACCCTCTTTGGTACAGTATCCAATTATGTTGGCTTGAGCAATAGCCATCACTGCCCGCAGCTGTACACGCGAATCATAACGTAGCCCCTGGTAAAGACCAAAGGGCGGATAGCAGTTGGGGAGGATATTTGACATGCTTAAAAACTATATCTTAATATACTTAAAGTTACCGGTCAATCGATGGAGTATACTAGGCGTATGAGTCGGCTTTATAAGCGGTGGAAGAAGATTCCTAAAGCGGTGCGCAAGCCATTGGTTTTTATTGTTGGGTTTGCGGTTGTTGGCGCAGGTTTGTTTATGCTAATTTTCCCAGGCCCGGGTTGGGCAGCTATTTTTGTGGGTTTTGCTATTTTAGCTACCGAGTTTGCCTTTGCCGAACGCGTGCGCGATTGGATGGTCAAAGAGTTGAAGCGAATCGTCAAAAAACTTCAAGTTTTCTGGCATAGGCTACGACAAAAAATTCGCAGCAAACATTCCAGCTAGACTAATAGCGCCCAGTGGAGCACTAGCCCGAATAGCCACTTCCTCTACTCTTGCAGCCCGAGGGTTAGCATGAACCCACAAAATCGATGAATCCCTAACCTCGGTAATGATACCGACGTGCCCCGCAACTATTTGTTGTCGCCCATCGACCATGTATAAGCGAGGGGTCACCAACAAAACGCCAACTGCCGGTTCCGAGAGGGCTAAGCCATACTTCTCGTCTTGAGCTGCCTGCCAAAAATCACGCACATGGCGCAGACCGTTCTGCGCGTATTTTTTCCTTTTCATTTTAAGGATAGATGCTAGAACAAGACCAGAACAGTCAAATGCCGGACCAAGCCCGTCCGAAAAGCATAATTCTTCTTGGCGGTCCTCAAAACAGTTGCCAGCAAAATCTTGATGATATACCGAAGGTGCCCCTATGAATGAACGCGCCGATTCAATAAATTGTTGTACGTTATTTGCAATAAACCTCCCTTAAAAGTAAGTACTTTCAAGGAAAGCCTATTGGAATCCTGACCACGTTTTTATGTGTTTATTAAGTAACATATCTAGTCGCTTTCGGGCATGATGCTCTCGGCATAGAGCTTCATTTCTTCTAGTAAGTATTCCTGGTGGCCGGTTAGGTTGCCACTTGCCGCAATCTTTTGTAAACGATGCAAAAACTGAGCTACTTTGCTTCGATCGCCACCATGTAGCAGTTTGCGGGCACGATAATCCTCCCACACTGCGCGCTCGTCGGACGAAAGGGTTTTGGGGAAATTACGCGCTTTGTAAAGTGGCAGTAGCGTAGTTAAGCGTTGGTCGGTAAAGCGTAAGCCCAAATTGCCCAACTCTTGAGGGGTCGCGGCACGCACGACCCGCATGGCTTGTCTGTCGGGTTCGTCAAAAAAGCCGTCGTATAGTTGCCCATCGACATCTTGTTCGGTGCTGATTAGCGTGGTTTGTGGCTTGGTCTCGAGCAACTCGTCGGCTTTACAGAGGCGCTCGGCTAGGTCACCCATTTGCCGCAAGGTATGTAGGTGTTTCTGAATAGTTGGCATGTCGAGTTGTAAACGCTGCTGGCTGGCCTCGTCCAGTACGCCTAGTGGCGCAAGGGCCGGGCAATGGTTGTACTGCAGCTTTTTGACTGGTAGGCGCGGTTCGTCGCTGTCTTTTTTCCAGCGCCATTTTTCGGCCAATTGCTCCGGCGTCAGGTTTTTATATTCGGCGGGGTCGTGGCGCAAATCGCACACAAACACCGAGCCACTGCGCTTGGGGTGGGCGCAAACACGCACGGCGACGGTGGTTTTTTGAAATTCCGAAGCGTAACGGCCGCTGGTGTACACAAACGGTTCATCCTTTTCGACCAGTTCGGCAATGGCTTTTTTAGTGCGCATGCCAAACAGGTAGTCGAACAGCTTAGTCTGTTTATTGCGAATGAGCCGCGCGACCTCTATAGTGGCCTGG
>DASRJJ010000039.1:0-5978 GCA_035649555.1 Saccharimonadales bacterium (SeqCode) | reverse complement strand
AAGCCCATGAAAACCGACTACCCAGCCGGTACGCAGCCATCGACAGCCAGCGACAAAGCTGCCGCAGATGTCGCGCCTCTGCCAAATGACAACCCGCTGTCGACAATCAAAAAGGCTGACCAGCCCAAGGGCGAAGTTATGCAAAGCCTGGCCGAGCCGCCCAAAATTACGCCGCACGAGCTTAGCAATAAGCGTACTGCCACAACTTCGGTTTCGGTAAATGCCGATGGCTCTTTAACAGAAAAGCACTTCTTTGCCCCAAAGTTTTACCAAAAAGACGGCGCCTGGGTCGACATTAACACCGCTCTGTTCGAGGATAAAAACGCCGGCGATTCCGGCAACATAGCCGGCCGGGCCTGGGGCAATGTCGGGTCTTGGTTTTCAGAGGCAAAGCATTTCCAAGTAAAAGACAACGACTGGCAAGCCAGGTTTGCCCCCAGCGACTTTGGCAGGGGTATGGTGCGTATTAAAAAAGGCGACAGCCAGGTTGGTTTTGTGCCCGAGGGCGCCAAAAAAGTTGACCCGGTCATTACCACAAGCCAAGACGGCCAGCAGATTGTGCATTATTACGACCTGTGGCCGGGCGTAGATGTCGAATATATTGTTGAGTCCGACGCGGTTAAGGAAAACATTATTCTTAAAGACAAAAACGCAGCCAATCAAATTTCGTTCAAAATAATAGGCGCCGAGCTGGAAAAGCGTACGGAAACCCATAAAGTAGGGAACGAAGAAATACAAATTGAGTCGTATGTGCTAAAGGGCGCGCTGGGCGACGCCTTTGCCATCGCCCCACCCAACCTTATGCTCAATAATTTTGGTATGGTAACTGAAGCGGGCGTGCTTGGGCAGACGTACGAAAACGGCATCATTACGGTGTCGGTCGACAAAAATTATCTCCAAAAATTGCCCGACCAGGCTTTTCCGGCGGTAGTAGACCCCACCACGTTTAATAACAACTTTGGCACGCGCGCCGGCGGCAACTATGTATCGTTTAAGAGCGACGGATACATCTGTCCTTCCAATGTGTGCAACCTCTACGCCGGAACGCTCTACGATGGTGGCGGCAATTTGCGCTGGTGGCGCGGCGCGTATTTTGCACCGTACGACCAGTTCCGTACCAGTTCCAATGTACTTACCAATGCTACGCTGCACCTCAAACAGCGTACCAACGAGAGTTTTTGGACCGGGTATTGGGATGCCCACACCTATCAGGTGGGGCACGCTACCTGTCTGAACAACTTTAATTGCGTAGACGGCATATGGGCCAGCGGCCTTGTGGCGGCATCCGGCGATATTAATGTTACCAACCTGTATCAATCTATGATTGCCGCTGGCGATTTTGGCGCCTGGATGATGGTAATGGGCGAGGACGGCAACGACCACGCATTTAAAAATTTCGATCCTGGCGTTAACGGCAACGGAACCGATGGCAGTTACGTGTCATTTACGTATGGCGGCCCGCCGCCCGCGCCAAGCATCGGTTCGCCGGTAGCAAACCAGGTGTACATAGACCCGCAGCCCTCGTTTACCGTAAGCGCAGCGGGGAACCCTAACGGCAGCACGCCTCTAAAGTACGAAATTTTGGTGAGCACCAGTGCAGACGGTTCGGGCGGGTTGGTTGTCTCTGGCTGGTTGGATGCGACGCAGTGGACAATCCCGGACGGCATTTTACAAGACGGTTCGACGTATTACGTACGGGCCCGCAGTTACGACCCTATTACCGGCACTACCAGCGGCTGGGGCGGTTCGGTGCCATTTAAAATCGACCAGCGCACCGGCAAAGACAGCACCCAAACCTACGACAGCTTAGGCCCGGTCAGCGTCGATTTAGCCACCGGCAATGTAACCACAGGTATCGCCAGCCACAGTTCGTCGGCTTTAGGCGGCAGTTTAGGCGTTAACCTAGACTACAACTCGCCGTTTAAGTCACGTAACGGACTGGTGGGCGAGTATTGGGACAATCCAACCTTTAGCGGCACTCCTGCGGTAACCAGGGTAGACCAAAATATCGACTTTAACTGGGATTGGGGCACCCCCTCCAGCGGAGCCATAGGCAATGACTACTTCTCTACCAAGTGGAGCGGTTTCTTTGTGCCGCCCGTAACCGGCAACTACCAGTTTGGCAGCAGCAACGACGATGGTGTAACAGTAAAGATCAACAGCCAAGTAGTCCATAGTACCGCTTGTTGTAGTTCCACCCCCACCTACAACGGCAGTGCCGTAGCACTTACTGCCGGCCAGCCGGTGCCAATAACGGTTGAATACACCGAGGCCTGGGGCGCGGCTTATGCCAAGCTGTATGTCAAAGGGCCTGTAGACGAACAAATTGTGCCCAACACATGGCTGCAGACTGGCGTGCGGCCTGTCGCTAACCAACACGGCCTAACCGGCAGTTACTACGGCAAGTTCGATGGCACAAATACATTCTCTGCCAACAATTCGCTGTTAATGCGCCGCACCGATCCCTTGCTTAACTTCGACTGGGGCACAGGATCGCCTATGCCGAATGGGCCGGACGGCTTTCTAGTGCGCTGGAGTGGATACGTCACAGTGCCCACCACCGGCACTTACAACTTTGGCACTCGCAGCGACGACGGCAGCAAAATAATGCTGGGTACCAACAATACGGTTGTCTACGACGATTGGACTACCCATGGCGCAACCGAGGGTTACGGCAGCGGCTACAACCTAACCGCCAACACGCCCGTGCCTATTACTGTGGAATATTTTGACCACGGCGGGCCGGCCAGTTTTGAGCTTAAGGTGCAAGGCGCCGTGCCGCAGCAAATTGTGCCGGCGGCGTGGCTGTCGCCGCGTGCCCAAGTAGTTCCCGACGGCTGGAACCTGGGCCTCGACCCAGACGGCAATCTGGCCTACGACCATTTGCAACTCAACCAAAACAGCGCCGTGCTGACCGACTCTACCGGCAGCACCCACGAATACAGCTGGACAGGCGGCGGCTACAAACCCCCGGCGGCAACAGTGCGGGCAATGGTGCGGCGTGAGAACTTTTGTGCCATAAGCTTACGCCTTCTCCTGTAATGCAGCCGTGATTAACTTGCCGTCTTTTTGGGCGTCTAGCTTTTCGCCAATGACTTTCTCGGTGGCCCGGGCCACAAGCTCTACGGTGTCCTTTTTAAGGGTTTCGCGGGCCTTACGGACATCACGCTCCAGTTGTTCGCGGGCATCGGCGACAATCTGCTCGGCGCGCACTTTAGCCTTGTCTTCGGCGTCGGCAACCACAGCGTTGGCCTCTTGGTGGGTGCGGGCAAGCATTTCGTCGGCTTCTTTGCGGGCGTCTGCCAACAGATCGGCAACCTTACTCTCGGCCTCGGCCAATTTTTCTTCGGCCTGCTTTGCTTCTTGCATACCAGCCTCGATCTGTTCGCGGCGGCCGTCAACGGCCTTCATAAGGGCAGGATAAACAAACTTGCCAAGCAAAAAGACAAGAATGAGAAAGGCGACGGCCTGCTCAATCAATAGCTTCCAGTCGATGCCCAGCGCCGAAAACAAACTTTCAGAATGCTCTGAAGAGGCAGCCTCGGCGGCAGTACTCGCTACGGTTAATAACAAATCTTCCATCAAATGTTACTCGTCTATAAGAACTTGATAATAAGTGCAACAACCAAACCGATGATAGCCAGGGCGTCCACGAAGGCCATAGCCAAGATCATCAGCGTACGGATTTTGCCCAAAGCTTCGGGGTTGCGGCCGGCGGCGTTCATCGCGCCCATACCAACCAAACCAAGGCCGATACCACAAAGGCCGGCACCGATTGCGTAGGTCAGACCAAATGCCATTGATTCCATAATATTAACTCCTTTAATTAGTTACTTAATTGAGGTGCTGCTTTCACCCATGTGTCGCAAAAGTGAGCGTTCACGCGCCGCGACACAACTTTTGAGCCTCGGCTTAAAGGCCGGGTCTCAAAAGATTGCATCTCGGGCTCCACTTCGGGAGGACTCACTTTTGCGACACATGGGCTACGCAGCCGTTTAACCATCATCTTAAGCCTTCTCCTTTGCAGGTTTCAGCTTCTTTTCCTCGGGCTCCGCATGGCCGTGCTCGTTGCCCGGTTCAGGCAAGCCTAAGGAAATGAACGCGATGGTCAACATGAAGAATACATAACCCTGGACGGCCCCGACAAAAAGCTCCAGAACGTAAAAAACAGGGAGGGCAACAACAGCGGCGTAGCCGGTAAGGAAAGCGATAACGCCAAGCAATACCTCGCCGCCAAACACGTTACCGAAGATACGCAGGGCTAGGGCGGCGGTGCGGGTAAATTCGGCGATAAATTCGAGGATGCCCTCGAAAGCATGCAGCGGGTCTTTAAACGGATTAACAAAATAGCGTTTGAGGTTGCCAAAAAACCCACGGCGTTTCATGGCCCACAGCTGGGCAGTCACAATCGAAATAACAGCTAGCGCAATGGTGACGTTAAGGTCAGCAGCCGCGCCACGGAACAACGGTGCACCATCCCAAGTAATCGGCCCGACAATCGGCAACAACCCCAACCAGTTGTTGATGACAAAGAAAAAGACGAGGGTAATGGCCAGGGGCACCACCTTTTTGGCGATTTTGCGGTCGCCAATTACCTCGACAGCAGTGTCGTATAAACTTTCGAATGCCCACATAATTGTATGCACAAAACGGCCATTACTGTTCTTTTTAATGCCGCGCGCAGTTGCCCACAAAAGCAAAAAGACAATGGTTGCACCCAACAAACCCAGTAGAAGCGAGTTGGTTATGAGAAGAGGCCCAAGGTGGAAAATAGTATCCGGCGCAATACTAATGTGCGGACCGCTTTCGGAGGCGAATAAACCAAAGCTCATGATTTATCCTCCCGCTTTTCTACGGCCGCCAGTTGCTTTTTAACCAACAAACCAGCCAGGATAAAACCGACAACGGTGAGCGCCAACGTAAACCACGGCGCGGTGCCAATATTTTTATCCAAAACAATACCAATAATTGCCGCCAGAATGACCGGTACAGCAATCCGCCAAGCGGTATCTGCCAAATCTTTTCCAAGGGTACTTAAGATAACGGGGTTATTACCACGAGGAGATTTAGTCGTCGTATGAGCGGCGGCCTGTTTCATTTCTTTTATACTATAGCAAACAGGGGTGCTTCACGCAATAGGTATATGTAAAAAATGCTACTGTGGAGGCTTGCTAAAAGCCTGTATTTGGGTAATGAGGCCTTGGCTATCATGAGAAAGCTGTAATTCTGCAAGGGTTGCGATAACCACGCGTCTGGCCCGGCAAGCTTGTGCCGCCAACAATCGAAGCTCTTGGGTACCGCCAGTAATTCGCGGCGTCAGGTCCATTATCAGAGGATCTGCTGCTAAAACATCTTCAAATGGATCATCAAATGAAATTGTGTTTTGGGTCATCAATGCAGCCAACTCACCTAAGCCCTTTGGCAAAGGATGTTGCATAAGTTCTGTGGCATATGGCGCCCGACTAGCTTGATCAGTTACTTGACTAAAATATTCCGCGACATGCCGAGCCCACTGGTGGTTATTAATTACTCCAAATACATCGGGCGCATCATCTCCAAAGACATCCAACACATCACCTATTGGGACCGGCTTAGTCTTTTGCAGGCTACCCATAAATGCCACATCCCTCATAATCTGTTCGGCTCTACCTAAGGCGCCAGGCCCAAGTTTGTGCGGCATACATATCCCCTTATTTTCGAGGTTATTTTACCGAACTTTGAGTGGGTAATCAAGTAACAATAAACGTTTGGCCGCATACCTCAAAAGCGTATACTTAGTAGATATGGATACGAAAGTCATTGTTTACGGAGCGGAATGGTGTGCCTTTTGCCACATGGCCATGCAATATTTTGACAAACTTGGCGTTAAGTACGAATACCGCAATGTTGAGCAAAATCCGGCGTGGGGCAAAGAGGCCGTGGACAAATCGCACCAGTTTGGGATCCCGGTGCTCGACATGGACGGCGAAATTATTGTA
>DASRJJ010000038.1:0-3721 GCA_035649555.1 Saccharimonadales bacterium (SeqCode) | reverse complement strand
TGTTTCGTCATCCGGGTGCGCCCATACTGCCAAAATCGTCCCCAGGCGGGCAACCTGTTGCGGCGTGACGATTTGGCTGGCCACTACTTGTCCAGCTCTACCTTAAACTTTTCTACTAGGGCGACGGGGGTCGGGTCCACTCCATTTAACAAAGCTAAGTACAAACTAGTAAAATCGCCCATGTTGACCGCCCACAGCAGTTGCTGGATGAGCGTGTCACCCTGCACTTCTACCACCTCGGATACTGGCCGTTTGCCAGACAGCAGGCGTTCGGTTACTTCGAACCGTTTTTGGGTGCGTGGGTGCTCAAGCTTGGACCGTAAATCGATAATGGCATATGGCTTAGTGACCGGGTGGCTGCTCCAGCCGATAAATTCGTTGTGATTAAACTCTGGCAGCTGGTTGCACCATGCCACATTTTTGGCGTTTTCGTTCATGCAGATTTTCCACTTGTTGGCGGCGGGGAATAGTTTTGGGCCGCTGTACACCACCACGCTTTTGCCCATCAGTTCTAATGCCAGGCGTTTGGCAGGATTTTTTTCTGTGGGTACGGTTGCCTCCCAGGCAGTAATTTGGCTGCTTACCCATTTGCCGGCGGCGCGGAGTTCTTCCAAACTGCCTTTTGGCACCAATCCAAGTGGCTCCAATAACTGAATAACACCGGTTATAAAATAGAACGACGACATCCGGGGCTGAATACCGCCGGGCACCTCAAACAACGGATATCCCGCCTGCTCGGCATGCTCCACCAGCTTACCGCCTGCGGCGATGACGACGATTTGCAGACCTTTTTTTTCGGCCTCGGCTAGGGCCGAAAGTGTCTCCTCGGTATTGCCCGAATAACTAGAGGCGATAAACAAAGTGTGCTTATCGACATACTTTGGCAAAGTATAGTTGCGAACAATCTCAAATGGTACCGACAAACCCGGCCACGACGTCAAAAATAGCGCATATAGCGCCGAGCCGCCCATGCCGCCCAGCACCACATTGCGAATCTCGGCCGCAGGCTTGAATGTCACGCCAAAGGTGTGGTTAAGCTGCTTCCATTGGCCGCCAACAACCCCTAGGGCATCTTCTTTATCTTTACTGTGGATATACTTCAGATCGTCTAGCATCACTGTCATGAAAGTCCTTGTGCTTAACGTTGATTGTGTCGTATATTATAAAGGAAATAAGAGTGGAGCGCGTATGTTTGGTGACAATTCTTCTAATGGCACAAATCAGCAACCGGCCGGCGACAACACACCGCCGCCAATGTTAGACACCCCGATCAGTAATGACCCCCCGGCCAGCGTAACACCACTAACTTCTTTGCCTGAACCTTCGGACCCCCAGGCTAGCGACGACCAATTTGCCCCTTCACAGCCGCAGCAAGACTGGATGGCTTCGCCTAGTGAACCAACCGATACTTCTGCCTCCGCTACTAGTAGTGACCACGCAGACGACAAGCACGATGACTTTATGGACGAACCCCCCGCCAACACTCCCAGTACCGACAATGGCGGTTCCGATGACTCCAATGGCCTTTTGGATATCAAACAACAAGCTTTGCAGCAGCTGACGCCGCTTGTCGACCACCTGGACCAAACGCCAAAAGAAGAATTCCGCACCACCATGATGATGATCCAAGCTACCGACAATCAAGAACTCATCAAAAAAGCCTTTGCCGCTGCCCAAAAAATCGACGACGACAAAGAGCGTGCCCAAGCCTTCCTAGACATCATTAACGAAATTAATTACTTTACGCAGCATCACCAAGAATAAAATAACGCTGGCACCCAAAAGAGCGGCCGATGTGGCCGCCTTTTTGTTTATCGAGCTCGGACGTAATTAATGTGCCGCTTACGCTTGTAAAAACGCACAACCAGCGTAGCAAAAATCACCAAACAAGCGACAGTTACACTGCCGGCGATAATAACCCCGGTGTTTAGCAGTGAGCCGCTGGTACTTGCGGTAGTTGTGGCCGCGCCAGTATTGTAGGCGCCCTCACCATAAGCCCCCGAACCATACACAGCAGCAAATAACCATGTTTGTGTTACATCAATCATCTTATAAACTATGATATCATGAAAATAGTAACCACAAGTGAGGGAATATGTTAGACCATTTTGCGTTCTTAAACCTGGGCCTGCCCGAGCTTATTTTGATTTTGGTAATTGTGCTACTCCTGTTTGGCAGCCGCAAATTGCCTGATTTAGCACGCAGTATCGGCTCGTCGCTGGGTGAGCTTCGTAAGGGAATGAACGAAGGTGAACGTGGCAATGGCCAAAAATCCGAGCCCGAAAAGTCCCGCCCAGAATCCAACTCGTAATGTAGCTGCCGAACGGCTACAATCTTTTTCTGGCCACTTCCGTGAGCTGCGGCGGCGGTTGTTGTTTGTGGCAATTGCGGTGCTGGCAGGTGGCGCACTGACTTACAACTTTCACGACACCGTAACTGCCTGGCTATTGGCTCCGGCCAACGGCCAACAGTTTATTTTTACGACGCCCGGCGGCGGCTTCGACTTTTTGCTGCGCTTGTGTTTGTATGGTGGGCTATTGGCCAGCATTCCGGCCCTTATTTATCAACTGCTGCGGTTCTTGCAACCGCTTATCAAGCGCGATGCGATGCGATTTGTGCGCTGGGGTGGCGTGGCTTCAGTCGTTTTGGCGGCGGCAGGCATTGCTTTTGGTTACTTTATCGGTTTGCCGGCGGCGATGCACTTTTTGCTGCAAGGGTTTTCTAGCCAACAAATTACGCCGCTTATTACCATCCAATCCTATCTTTCGTTTGTGCTGATCTACTTGGTAGGTTGTGCGGTCCTGTTCCAAATTCCCTTAATTTTAATATTGATCAACAGAATTACTCGGTTGAAACCCCAAAAATTATTAAAACATCAGCGTTGGTTTATTGTAGCCGCCCTGGTACTTGGCGCGGTTATTAACCCTTCGCCAAATATCCAAGACCAGTTACTGCTAAGCATCCCGATGATTATCATGTACAACGTAGGCATTCTACTTATTTGGCTTATTAACCGGCGGACTAAAAAGTTATCCACTGGATCAGTTGCATCGGAATCTGCTTATGAATTACAATGAATCTAATTATGCAGAGGCATGTGCAATATTTATTGCAAAAGGAGATGAGCCGCAAGGAATTTTTGCTGACTCTCGGCTTTGGCTTGGCGACACTTGTAGGGTTTTCGACTCTTTTACAATTACTAGGCAAACAAAACCCTTGGCAGCGTGCGCAATCCGGCTATGGGTCTAAAGCTTATGGCGGCGCTGAACGTAAGGAGCAACTATAATGGCACGCTTACCTACCCCAGGGGGTGACGACGGACAATGGGGCACCATCCTTAACGACTTTTTAGGCCAAAGCCTTACCAGTGGCGGTGCGCTGAAAGACAATATCGTAACCTCCAGCAACGTAGCCGATGGCGCATTGCCCCAGGCAAAAATTACCAACCTAACGACCGATTTAAGTAATAAAGTCGATACGACCGACGTGCGTTTAATCAACCAACAGGAATATTATCCGCCACAAGGATATGGATTTTTCTCCGTTAGCGAGGCTGTTACGCTTTGTAAAAACGCTTCTGCCGCAAGTACAGCAACACTTATGCTTGTACGTGTTTGGGTGCCTGCAGGACAATCAATTAGTTCGGTATCGGCGCTGGTTAGTTCGGTAGGAACATTGGGCGCTGGAGGTGTGAACGGATTTGCAATATACACTGACGCAG
>DASRJJ010000037.1:0-2168 GCA_035649555.1 Saccharimonadales bacterium (SeqCode) | reverse complement strand
TTTTGCGCATGATGTGGTTTGGCGGTAATGACCGCGACCGCAATGTATCGCCAGTCTTTTTGGTGTTGGGGATTGTTGCAGCCGTTTTGGCGCCGTTTATTGCCATGTTGGTACAACTGGCAGTGTCACGCCGCCGCGAATATTTGGCCGACAGCACGGGCGCTTTAACTACCCGCTACCCGGAAGGTTTGGCCCGCGCACTCGAGAAAATACGCGACCATGGGTCAGGTATGAAACGCCAAAACACCGCAACCGCCCACCTCTTTTTTGCAAATCCGCTTAAGGGCAAAAGTTTGTCCAAATTATTTAGCACCCACCCGCCTATAGAAGACCGCATTGCCCGCTTACGTAAAATGGGCACACACGCATAGCCAGCCCTTTGCTACAATAAGTACATCTATGGCAGGACCGCGCAAAAAAAAGTCACCGGCAACAGCCGAAAAACCGACCACCCAAAAGCCACAAAAGACCGAATTTTTGACGTACCAATCGTTTCATTTGCAAAAAAAGATAAAACCCGACAAAAAAATGATGGGCAGTTTCCGGTTGTTTTTGCAGGCGGTCGGCGTACTTAAGCGCAACTTCAAGCTTTTTTTGGGAATCACCATTATTTATTCGTTGTTTTACTTGGTGTTGGTACAGGGCATAGCCTCGTTGGATAGCCTCAACGAAACCAAAGCCGAGTTTGAAAGCACTGCATCGGGGCCGTTTAAGAGTGTACTAACCGGCCTAGGGGTTTTTGCACAACTTCTGGGGTCGTCCGGTAGTTTGAGCGCCACCGCTAATTCATACCAACTATTGGTAACACTTTTGGCAAGCCTGGCGATTATTTGGACGTTACGCCAGGTATATATCGAAGGGGTGAGTGTACGGATTCGTGATGGGTATTACTATGGCATGTATCCGCTGGTGCCATTTTTACTAGTGGTAGGCGTTATTACGCTACAACTTATACCTATGGCTATTGGTGGCGCGTTGTTTTCTACCGTTGTTAATAATGGCATAGCAATTTCTACGGCCGAAATTGTCCTATGGGCAACAGGTTTTTTTGTACTGTCACTTATCTCGTTGTACATGATGACTTCATCGCTGTTTGCTCTGTATATTGTTACATTGCCCAATACGGCGCCAATGCAAGCACTCCGGTCGGCACGGCAGTTGGTACGCGGTCGGCGGTGGCAGGCACTTCGTAAAGTACTGTTTTTACCTTTCGCATTTATTCTTGTTGGGGCGGTCGTTGTGGTGCCAATTGTTATCTTTGCCACACCAATCGTCGGCTGGGTATTCTTTGTGCTGCTGGCAATGGCACTCACCGTCGGCCATAGCTATATGTATGCCTTATACAGGTCGCTGATATGAAGAAAATAACGCTGGCCCAAGCTAAGACGCGGACGGAAAAATTGCGACAACTGATTGCCGATTACCGTTACCACTACCATGTACTGGACGAATCGACGATGAGCGAGGCTGCAGCCGACAGCTTAAAGCACGAGCTAACCCAGCTGGAAGAGCAATTTCCCGAGCTAGTCACGCCTAATAGTCCCTCGCAACGCGTAGCTGGCGAAGCATTACCCGGGTTTACCCAGGTTAAGCATTCCACGCGCATGATGAGTTTAAACGACGTATTTAGCCGCGAAGAAGTGGAAGCTTGGCTGACTCGTATCCAAAAGTTGGCACCCCATGGCAAACCCGAATTTTTTGCCGACATCAAAATGGATGGCTTGGCCTGCGCATTGGTGTACGAAGATGGGGTTTTGGTGCGGGCTGTTACCCGCGGCGATGGGTTTGTGGGCGAGGACGTGACGGCCAATATCCGCACTATCGACAGTATCCCCACCCATTTGCGCCACGACAAAAAGTTTTTGTCATTTTTAAAGGGTCGCACCGAGATTCGGGGCGAGGTAATTATTTATAAAAAAGATTTCGAGGCCTTGAACCGCCAGCGCGAACAGACCGGACAATCACTGTATGCCAACCCGCGCAACACCGCAGCAGGCAGCATTCGGCAGCTGGACCCAAAGCTTGCCGCTGCCCGCCCACTGCGCTTCCGCGCTTGGGAAATTTTGCGTGATAATCCTGGTGATGTACCCACCAATGCGTACGCTTACCAAGCTATTCGTGCCTTGGGGCTAGCGGCCAACCCCCAGGCTGAGGTTTTTAAAACAGTC
>DASRJJ010000036.1:0-3371 GCA_035649555.1 Saccharimonadales bacterium (SeqCode) | reverse complement strand
ACTGCTACCGGCAGCCCGGCGATTTTATACCCCGACATGATCAAACAAGGCGCCGTGGTGGTCGATGCAGGCGTTGCCGGCGAAGAAGGTAAAACGGTTGGCGACCTCGCGCCCGAAGTGTACGACCGTGACGACCTCAGCATAACGCCCACCAAAGGCGGCGTCGGCCCTTTGACGGTTTGTGCTTTGTTCGAAAACGTCATCCGCGCCGCGCGCCGCCAAGCGGAGGAAAAATAGTATGTCTCCGGTGGAATGTTGGCGCCCATCGGCCGCCAAGCGTTACGAGGCCGAAGTCGAGCCAATAGTATGGAGTGCTATTGTCGGCGCTGATTGCATTGTGGAGGGTTCGTTTCGGTTTGCTTCGTTTAAACCAGAAGATCCCTCGGCAACAGTAAAAGTTGACGGCGAAATGCTATATAAAGACCACAACGCCTACCATTTAGGCACGGTTTTAGGGGCAGTGGCTAATCATCCTTGTGTAAAGGCGGCTGATGTTTTGTTGTATGTACCTGATGGTATGAAGAAATTTGCGCAGCTTTTAGGAGGGATCACCAGAAAAGACATTGCCTACATCGAACGCGTACCCGGTGCGGCCGATCGTTATTCGTTCCAATTTGTAACCGAAGAAGATGAAGCGCTAGCCCTCAGCGCCGAGTTTCCGATTATTTGTGAAGATGTTGTCTCGACCCTTGGTTCGGTGGCCGGGGTTCGAGCCCTATTACCACCTACAGCGAGGGTGCATTCAATAGCTCCCTTACTACGTGGGCAGCCGCAACCGGAATATCAAAAAGGACTGGTCGATCACTATTTGGTCCGCCGCGACTTACCGCTCCATATAACCGCCGCCTAAATACATGATCGATACGGTTTTTGGCCGCGTTCCGAAGAAATAGCCGGCACTAAACTAGCAAAGTCCTCATAAC
The DNA here is from genome assembly GCA_035649555.1 of Saccharimonadales bacterium (SeqCode). Classification (GTDB taxonomy): domain Bacteria; phylum Patescibacteriota; class Saccharimonadia; order Saccharimonadales; family UBA4665; genus DASRJJ01. The sequence goes on along the minus strand of DASRJJ010000036.1, from coordinate 2,448 downwards.
TGTACTACAATAGGGTTTTAAAACTCTTCTAATTTGCAGTCATGAGACGCCTACACACCAATAAAATTGTTGGACAACGGTACCCCGAACAAGCGCACCAGCTTCGTCAACTCGTTCGCGGCGATGTAGTACCTAAACTGTTGGTTTTGCGCGATACAGCCGGAGCAGAACGTCCAGACATCCGGTCTTATACTGCTGCGTTAAGGGAGCAAATGCGCAGAGTGCATCGCGCGGTGGGGTATGTCTTGGGCGGCGAAGTTACCCTAGGTGACCTTATCGAAGTAAAAACCGCCCCTACCCGCGATTTAAGACACCTTGTAAAAGATGCCAACGGCGATCCATCAGTTGATTCCGTGCTGGTTATGTCGCCGGTCAGCGGCAGTTACAGCTACGAGAAAATCGTCGCCGAGCTTAGCCCAGATAAAGATGTAGATGGTATGAACCCTGACTCCGGCCGGATGCCTCGTACCCCTTTAGCGATACAGCAGACACTAGATCATCACGATCTATGGCTACCCGATAGGCATTTTACTCTTGTAGGCCGGGGGCGGACTGTCAACAGTTATGTAGACGAAGCTTTACTAGACATGATGGGTGAGGAGCGCTACAACGACCAAGTAAGGGTCATAACCAAGAGTAACCAGGATGAGCTCGGCCCGGCCCTTCAGGATTCCGAGGTAGCCATTGTGGCTGCAGGTGTCCATAACCAAATAACACCTGAACTTATTGGCCCGAACATGCGCGCCGTGGTGGGTGTTTGTATTGGCGATATCCACCCAGACGTTCGTAGAATTAAAGGTGACCTGCTGGTAACGCCGCCCCACTTAGACCGCCGTTATTTAGGTATTGGCGCGGTAACGGCATCCAACGCCATACAGGGGACATTAGACGCGGCGATGTCCCGCTTACCGGGACTTAGTTAGCATCATCAAGGCGGGCCATTAGTATATTGTACAGTTCTTTAGGCATGTGGTGCGTGTGGATGGAGCGGTAGTCGTAGTTATTTGGGATCTCAAAGTGATATTTTGCCTGAAGTTCGGGGTATATCTTAAAGGCTTCGCGCATGGCCGAGCGGGATTCTTTAATATCACCAACGCAATCGAGGGGTTTGTCGCCCTCTATCCCTAGCAGTTTTCGGTAAGTAGGCTCTAGTTTAGGGTCGAGTAAAAGATTTTTGCCACCCCAGATTTTTTCCAGTTCTTTGCGTTCGATGAACGGGGTAAACGCCAAAAATACAAACGCGCACTTGCTGCATTCGCCGCACCAGCTCATGCGATCGCTACCATGCACAAATGCCCGGTTACATGAGCTAAACACATCTTTGTATTTTTCGAATCCAACCTTAGCAAAAATTTCGGCAATACGCACCTCGCTTAGGGGGCGTAAGAATGAGTAATAGCGCAGGGAATCGCCTTGTGTGTGGGCTAGATAGGCTTGATAATCTTGTTCAAATTCTTGTGATTTAGAGTATTGGTGATTAATAGCTACGCCTTGGTAATGAAGAGTAGGTTCGTTAGCAGACTGTTCGTTGCTCATGACGATATCTTTTTTGCCCGCCAAAATTGCCACGATGGTGCCGACACAGGCAAAGATACCGCTGATAGGAATGTGGCCATTCAAGGCGTCTTGTTTGTTGAGCTCCAATAACTGCATGTCCCAAGTACGTTCTACCCAAGCGTGGGGCAGGGCGATTTTTTTTACTAACGGGGCTAACTGCGGCCGATGATTAACGCTCCAGGTCATCAGGTCTTCTTTGTTACGTAAAAGCTCAACCGAAACAAGCGAATCTTTACCGCCGCCAATGGCCACCAGGAGCCCCTTCCCTGCTTTGTGGTTTACAAGGGGGGCGATTTTTTCGGTCGTTGCCGGAAAGATGACCGGTGTGCGGGGATCTAGCTTGTTAATATACCAAAATTCGCCTAGACCGCGCTGGTAGGTTTTAGAGAAAAATGTCGCCATTTGAGCGTCTAATTCTCCCTGTTTGACAACAATTTCGCACGGAATATAGGTTTTGTAATACGATACGCCAGCTAAGAAAAACAACGCTTGCAGGGCACGGTCCAGTGCTTTTGCGTCATAGTCAACGAACGGAAAATTAAACTTATAGGATTCAGTAAAGTAGAGTCGATCATCCATGGCATAGTGTAGTTGCAGCACGCCGGTTTTGGCTTTGAATTCGTAGCTTTTAAAGATAAATTGTTTATATTTACTCATAGGTTGTGGACGGCTTCTTTAAATTGCAAGCCGCGATCCTCAAAATCTTTAAACATATCAAAACTAGGGAAGCCAGGGCTAAAGACTACGGCGTCACCTTTTTGGCTATGTGCTTTGGCTTCATGTACGATCTCGGTCATGTTTTTGGCGGGGCTGATTCGTAAATTGGTGTAGTCGGCGGCCTTAAGAGCATTGCCTACGCGTTCTGCGCTGGCCCCGATGAGAATGGCAGTG
>DASRJJ010000035.1:0-10534 GCA_035649555.1 Saccharimonadales bacterium (SeqCode) | reverse complement strand
CGCTTGGTCGTAACCTCGTTCGCGCACTCGATTTGTCGCCGTCGGGACATGGGACAGTACGACGTTGGGCGGCAGAACAATAGCCTTTGCGAGCATATCGGCAATTGCAGCCGCACCAGCCTTAGCCCGCTCAAACTTTAGTTTATGGACAAGTTCTTTGGCCACTCCTTCATACAATGTAAATGGCTGGACGCTAAACAACGGGGACTGTTTGCGGCAAGCTTGGCAGGTTATAAACGACGAAGTACTTTTAAAACACCGGTAACATCGCGCTGGCACATTTGGCAGGCAGGCAACACATACACTACACAGTAATGACCCCTCTTGGTCGCATCCCACACAGTTGTGCGGGGCAATGGTACTTAAAATGTGTTCAATGACTCTCATGTTGTGTTTAATATGTTGTAAATAAAGCTTATCTTTGTTGCAAGGTGTTGCTTACCTAAGCTATACTGCTAATAAGACAAAAACGCAAGTGAACTTTTACAAAATCAATTGTGCGCCTTCGCTCAAAAATACAAAACTGGGTGTGACGAGCGGGGTAATAAGGACGTGGAGGGTAACAACGTATGGCGCGACGCAATCAGAGCGACGACGACCTTTTAATGGAAGAAGACGAGCTAACTGCGGCATTCTTGGGTGATGATGATTCGGCAGTCCCACAAAGTCAGGCAGCTCCAGGCCAACCGGCCGCTGCAACAAACGATGAATGGGACGAAAACGACGATCTTCCTGGCCAGCTAGCTGTCGATGTATACGAAACTAGGGAAAAACTGGTTGTTAAGGCCCGCACTGCAGGCGTAAACAAGAATGATCTCGACGTTAGTATTTCTGACAACACTTTGAGTATTCGTGGCACGCTTTCAGCAGGCAACGAAGATGATGTAGAGAATTACTTTGTACAAGAATGTTACTGGGGGGAATTTTCACGCAGTATCGCCTTACCGGTTCCGGTAAAAGAAGAGGAAATTGAGGCTGTCTTAAAAGACGGCGTACTTACCATAAGCTTCGCTAAGGTTAAACAGGACACCATCAAGAAGATTCAAGTCCAATAAGCTGCTATAACAAAAAATACCACCGACTCCGGTGGTATTTTTTGTGGGCAAAATAAAAAAGAGCGGGGTACGCTCTCTTTTATTTTTTGAGTCCTTATTTTTTGGTTATTGGCTTGCTTTGTCGAGCACAAACTGCACCAGGAACTGTGCTAAGGCCACGATTACTAAACCTATAACAGCATAAATAATCGTTTGCTTGGCGCTGGTGACATTGCCCGAATCGCCGCCAGATGTAATGTACTTAAAGCCACCGACAATGATCATAATTACAGCAACGATACCAACGATGATAGAGAAGATGTTGATTGCTTGGGTAATGATCTTGTTGATGCGGCTCGTACCACCCGATAACTGTGACTTACAGTTCTTGGTGGCGTTTGGGACTTCTAGGTCAACCGTACCACACGCTAGGTTACCCTCGATATCGGCAGCATAGACGGCTACAGGGGCGGCTACAGGGGTAGCAAGCATAAAAAGACTAGCCCCTAAAACCAGTAATCTTTTGCGTAATGATGTCAACATGAATATCTATCCTTTCTTAAACCTAGTGCTTTGCTTATGTTATAGCACACGGAACCCTACAATTTCAACGGGCAACTGAGTGGCTTAGGTAGTAGTGGTGGTAGTTGTAGTTGCCTTCGGAGGTTGGGTTTTTTGTAGCACAAACTGGACAAGGAACTGCGCCATAGCAACGACGATAATTCCAATCAACGCATAAATAATGGTGTGTTTAGCACTAGTGACTTTGCTGCTATCACCACCGGCCGTGATATATTTAAACCCGCCGACCATGATCATTACCACTGCCACAATGCCGATGACTACCGAAAAAATATTAAGAAACACAGAGATTATTCTGTTTATATCGCTTGTCCCATCCGCACATGAGCCGCCAGCTACCGTGGTAACCCCTTTACAAACTTCAGTTTTAGAATCTGCAAAAACGCTTGTAGCCGGAAAAGCAAGCACTACACCGGCAAAAAGGGCAGTTGCCATAAGGGATACAAAGAAACGTTTCATTACCTGTATTATACCCTGCTTATAACAAATAAAATAATAGCCCGCGCAGAAACAATGACCACTAAGCCGATAACACTCCAGGTTATGGTCTTTTTTGCTTCTTCGACTTTACTACTATCGCCGGATGACGTTACAAACTTAAACCCGCCGACCATGATCATTACCACTGCCACAATGCCGGCCACAACCGACACAACATCGGTTATATCACTGACTAAACCGCCTTTGCCCCCGATTGGGTCTGACTGTTCCTTGCAGAATTCTGAATTTCGCACTTCGGGGGGGGCGTCAAGGGGGCAGAGTTCATTTGCCGCAAATACGCTGGCTTGTAAACCAAAGCATAAACTCCCCGTAATCCCTAAAATCAGTAGTACCTTTTTTGTGAGGCCGCGCATGCTTTTATGTCACCCTAAATATCACAAAGTTAACAATCGACAGGGCAAACATGATGACCAGCAAACCGATAAGCGCATATATAATGCCATTCCTGGCTTTAGAAGTTTCGGTGGGGTTACCCTGGGAGGTAACGAGCCGGAAACCAGAAATTACCACGATAAGCACAGCAATAGCCCCCATGATGGCGAGCACTAAATTTAAAATGGTTTTAATTGTATCGCTATTAGCCGAGGCTTTGGGCAAATTAGTAATGTCCAGACCGGCGGCTACAAACTGCATTACATGACCTAAGGTATCCATCATATTAAGCTCGTTCCTACAAAAGCTACTAATACCGTTGCAAACAAGGAGATAACCAAACCAATAAGTGCATTAATTATGGTCTGGCGCCCACGTTTAATGCCTTCTGGATCACCCTGGCTAGTGACAAGCTGAATACCACCGTACACCACAAAACCCACAGCCACAATGCCGGCTAAACGTAGGGCAATATCTAAGAGGCTAAGCAAAATGAGTGACAGGTCGGCAACACTCATACTTGCTACCGGTACACAGCGACCGGATGCGTCAATTTCCATACGGCCGGCCTGGTCTAGCCACTTATACCATGTAGGGAAGTCGAAAAAGCTATATTTCTCGGTGCAGGCCGCGGCAAAGGACGAAAGTGCTTCAGTTAGTACCATACGCTATTTCCTATCATACCAGGCCGCCTGGGACAATGTAATTCAAGAAAGCAAACAAGAAGAAGTAGGCAACTAAACCGATGATGGTCTGGAAAATTCGACTTTTAGCTTTTTGCACCTTAGCAGGGTCATCACCGGCCGAAGCATACTGTATGCCAGCTACTACGACCGATATAGTCGCTATAATTCCTATCGAAATAGTCAGTAACCGGACAAACGGGTAAATGTAATTATCAATAAATGTGTCGCAGGCATCACCGTCTTTACAAGCCTGGACCTCGCAATTCGCTCCAGGATCACACGGCGCAGCGACCACTGTATCTGTTGGCATAAAGGCTGCGGCAACAAAACCAGTCATCAAAACCGCAACGGCTAAAACAAGGGAGCGTTTGGCAAGACTCATATGAGTACGATTATATCGAACAGTAGGTAAATTTCAATCGGTCGGCGCGTAACCGTAACCATTACCGATTCTGTGTAATTTTTGGTATTATTTATGCAGAATGAATCGGGTTGCTACTAATCCTGAGCAAGGTAGAGTGCTTGGCAAAGCGCTAGTTATTATTGTGATACTTTTTGTGTTGCTAGGAGGCTGGTTTTTGTTTACTCAACGTAGTGCCGAAGCAACTGCTCGCAACGAAACCGATAGATTTGCCAAACTACTAGTCGCCAAAGACGCTAATGCTTCATACGACATGCTAGGCGACACCATTAAAGAACAAACGAGCAAGGAGAGTTGGCAGGCTTGGCTGGATTTTGCCTTCGAGAATGCAGAGGAACAGCCCGTTTTTGTAGAAGAATTGGTCATACATGAGCCTGCAGCAACATATGGGGAAGGAACTCCTGTGGCGCGCTTCGTCTATTCGTTTAAGGTGAGCGGCAAGGATTACAAGGCACCGTTTGTGATTGTCAAAAAGGACGGGGTATGGAAAATCTCCGAGATAGGCGCGTTTGAATAATGAGACGACTCGCTGATTTTCTAACACGCGCTAAATACCTCTTTTTGTTTTTCCTTGTTATTGGCAGCGTCGTTATTACTTTAATCCCCAAGACTGCACACGCCGCTGGCGAAGTATATCTTTGGCTGAGCAACACGTCTGTCGATGTTAGTGGCGGAGATTTAAAATCCAGCACCAGATTAACCGCGAACGCAGCGAACGCTACCAGTTTTTTTGGAACATTCACCCATAAGACGGATTGCCAGTTTAAGGTTGAGCTTTTGGCTTTTGCCAGCGGTGCACGGCTACGCATTCCGACATCCCTTGGCGGGAGCGGGCCAAACATCACCAATCCCTGCAATGTCAGCATAACCAATACCTATGATAATCAGGCGGTCACAATCCAGGGCAATCGTCCCGGAGCAGGGGACGCCCCTGAAACAGCGCCACAAAAACATGTCAGCGTTACCTTGTATTCCCCAAGCCCAGCATCTCAATCGCCTAGCAGCGTTACCTTTATTTTTAAAAACGCCGCCGGCGAAACAATGGGCATACCAACCTCCACCCAACAAACCGCAGATCAAAACCCCAATCCGGGCGACCGTGCCGTCTACTATGCGGCAGGAATTGATCTAGAGCCCGGCAACTACAGTGTTTGTCCTAGCGCCATAGTTACTACCTGTCAAAATTTTACTAAGGTCAAATACCAGGGGCTTACACTCAATTACGGCGAAAGTTTTTCCTCGCGGAGTGTCGAAGTCAAGGTGCTACTCACAGTTAATAAAACCCCTGGCGAAGACATCAACGGCGGCCCCTTAGCGTTGAGCCTGCAAAAAACCGACGGTACTGGCGTACCTGTAACAATCCAAACCAACAGCGCTACCTTACCCTCCGACTCAAGTAGTTCTATCCTCACCTTAGTAGGAACGTTTGGTAACATTGATGCCGGCACCTACAAGGTCTGTATTACTGCCCCCGATATCTGTCAAGAAGTAGTTAAATCGGCGGGCTCCAACGCTACCGTAAGTTTTTCGGTAACAGGAGATGTTGCACAAAATCTTTTAGCCGGTAAGGCCTCAACCAGTCAAGATTGGTGTAAATCTAACGGTGGCGACTCGGCCTGGTGGATGTGCGGACCGGTTAATCTGGCGGTTAATGCTATACAACTTTTGGACTGCCAAATTTTGGACCTAGTAAAAATTAATACCGTGGCGATATTTCATACGGGTGGGGCCGAAGTAACCACATTGCCCAACTGTCCGGCCCGCTTATTTGCCGAAGCACCGCCAGATTCTAAAAGCGCCGAAACCAGCAACGCCTACCGCACGGCGTGGGGGGCTTTCCGTAATATCGCCTACATCATTTTGGTTATTCTTGGTCTTATAATGATCGCTTCGCAAATTATGGGGTTGGATATTTTTGACGCCTACACCATCCGCAAAATGTTACCCAAGCTCATTATTGCTGTAATCTTTTTGACGCTATCGTGGAATATTATGCAGTTCTTGTTTACCGGGGCCAACGCTGCGGCCGATGCGGTTATGGCCATTATCGAATACCCGTTTAGAAACATAAATGCCGCCAACGGAGCCAGTATAACTAATGCGACATTTGCCTGGATTATTCCCGCCTTGTTATTGGCCGGTGGTGGTATTGGCATCACTGCTGCGGTTGGGTTACTTGGTTTTGTCGGTGTATTGTCGCTAGTGGCAAGTGCCTTGCTGGCAGTCTTCTCGGTTTGGCTGATCTTGGTAGCCAGGGATGTTGTAGCTACCTTGCTTATTATGGCTTCGCCGCTTGCCATAATTTGTGCGGCCTATGAACCTTTTGATGGATTATTTAAATTCTGGCGCGGGCTCCTAATTGGTATACTAATATCAATACCGGCTGTTGGTGCAATATTAGCAATAACTCATGCTGCAGCATTCATAAGTTTGATAGGACGGTGAAACGATGAACGTAGTTTTTGCAATGCTCATTATCGTCGCGGGATACGGTGCGATTCTAGCTTTTATGAAGCAGCTCGACAAAATCAGCCAGTTTGCTGGTAACGTTGGTGGGCAAATGTTTGGCAGGGCACAGAAGGCTTTATCTGATTACCGTTCTAACACTATGAAGCAACGGCGCCAAGAGGCGATTGAAGACCGACGAAAAATTCCTTTTGGCCGGACAATGCGTCGTATGCATCTTGCCGGACAGGCTGGTAACGGTGGCTTTATTGGTCGTCAAAATCGTCAAAAGTTAGCCGCCGCCGAACAAGGATTCCTACAAAAATCTGCCCAAAAACGACTTGAGGAAGAAGGTGGCGCTATGAGCGGCGACGACGACGCAATGGCATTGGCCATGGACGAAAAAATCAAGAGCAGAGGCCAGTTCATAAAAGAATACGAGGCCAGGACTGGCCGCGATGGCGAAGAGGCCGCAGCCCAACTGGAATCCAGGTTTGGTGCCGAAATAGGAACTGGTTCTATGGTTGTTGCAGCCGCAAGGGCACGGTGGGCTTCTGTTTCTGCCTATAACGACTTTAACCTTGATACACAAGAGGGCGTAAATGCCATGTACCAGCAAATGATGGAAGATGCCGCCAAGATGGTGGTCAGTGGCCGCATGTCGGTTACTGATGTCGTGTCTGCCATGAAGAAAAACACACAGCGAGCCGACATATCTGCCCACAGCTTCCCGCAAATGATGGCCCAAGTTGCCTCCTCGGCGGAACGGCTAAAACAAGTTCAGGGAGGCGCTATTTCAGTCCGTGGCCGGGTTATGAACGAACAAACTGGTGTGGTCGAAAAAGATGCGGCGGGCGAGGATATTACTGTTGATACCGGCCAAAGTGTTCGGGTCAACAAATACAATAAAGAAGTCGGGCGTGGCGTTAACCTTATTTCAAACAGCGAAATCGATGCTTGGCAACGCGGGGCGCTGGAATATGCCGGGCCGGGTGCGTTAGTTGCCGGCCGGACCGAAACCGTCCGGGTCCTTGGCCAACACATGAAACGCCGGCTTGACCGCGCTGTAGCCGCCCAAAAGCAAGCAGAAGTCAAGGCTGCTGCCAACCCGAATAACGGTGATGCTCAAGCCGCATTGCTGCGTTCCGAGCGTGAGCTTAAGCGTCAATTGGCTGCAGTGGCTGGCCGCTACGATGTAATGGCCCAAATTAGCCCCGAAAACGCCCGCTACATGGCACAAACTGTACTCGAACAAGATATTGATATGGGGGCTGCGCAAGTTATTGATCAACAGGTAAAATTTATTACTGGGCCTGATGGCAAAAGAATTTTGGACAACAAGGGTAAACCTATCCCGGTTCTCGACGCCAACGGCAACATAGTATACACTCCGGGTACTATTATCCCGAGGAAAAATATCCAACAACTTATCGAAGATTTCCGCAACGACGACGAATTCCGACAATTCCGCCGCGAATACGGTTACAGCGCAAGTGCTCAGGCCCAACAAATGCAAGCCCAACAAGCCCGAAACCTGGCGCAGGGCGGACAGCCGGGCACTATGCCTCCCCTCATACCTCAAGGCTAATTTATTGCCTAACTTTCCGCCTGGTCAGGTATACTAAGCTATAGAACTTATGGCCACATATAAAGTTATTCAGGATGTTGAGGCAGAGGACAAAATCCTTGGGCCATTGACGCTGCGCCAGTTTGTTTACGCGGGTATCGCCGTTATCCTGTTATACCTGTGTTACTTAGTGTTTACAAAAGGCCTTGGCTTTATGATTGTCTTCTTTTTGCCCGTGGCTATAGTATTTGGCTTTTTTGCATTCCCATGGGGGCGCGACCAGCCCACAGAAATCTGGGCCTTAGCCAAAATTCGATTTTTGTTTAAGCCGCGCAAACGGATTTGGGACCAAAGTGGCGTAAAAGAGCTAGTAACCGTGACCGCGCCGAAGCAGGTCGAAGAAATCATTGCCGGGCATTTGTCGCAGACCGAGGTAAAAAGCCGCCTGCGTGCACTGGCTGATACTATCGATAGCCGGGGTTGGGCCATCAAGAATGTCGGCGTGGGTACATTCGCGTCGCCATTTGCTATGCAACAATCCACCTCGTCTGATCGTCTGCTAGACGTAAGCACTGGTGCGACACCTCGAACCATCGCCACGGATGTAAAGGCAGCAGACGATATGCTGGATGAAACCGCCAACCCTAATGCGCAGCGGATGAACTCTATGATCTCTGCTTCGGCCCAAGCGCATCGGCAAAAAATCATACAAGAAATGCAAACACCAAGCGCTCCAACGCCACCGCCCCAACAACAACAACAACAACAACAACAACCGGCCGCTGATTATTGGTTTTTGAACCAAACCTCCCCACCCGTTTCTGCGCCGAGGGGCAGTGTGACATTTAGTACACCCCAGGTGGTAGCGCCGCATGCACAAAACGACGAAGGCTCGATGACAAACCCAACCGCAAATGAAGCAGACGAAGCTGCTCTCGTCCAAGAACTTGAAGCGCACAAAGAGCAAGGCCCGACCAGCTCGTACTACGGCCATTTACATACCATTCAGCCAATATCCGTGCAAAAAGAAGAGGCCGCCAGGCGTGCCCGCGAACAGCGCGAACGTGCCGCTTTGGCACCTCCGCCGCCTCCGCCTCCACCCCCTCCTGCACCGGTGACACCAAGCCAGCAGGCTGCTATACTACAACTAGCAAGCAACAATGACCTTAACGTGGCAACTCTTGCCCGCGAAGCCAAGCGTACCGGTCCCGATAACGAAGTGGTCATAAAGCTGCACTGATAGCAAAAAATAAGGAAAACTGGGGATAGGTCATGGATCCGCGTTTGCAGAATCAACAGCCAGGATACGCATCGGCGATGCCTGGTGTTCCGCAACCACCAATGCCAATGGGCGGTTCGGCTCAACCTGTCAAACCTGTTTCTAGCAACCCTAACAGCACTCAAAATACCTTACAAATTGCCGAAATTCGCGACGGTATTGTCATTATGAATGACGGTAGTTTTCGTTCGGTAGTGATGGTAAAATCAATCAATTTCGACTTAATGAGTCCGCAAGAACAAGAGTCGGTTGAATTTACCTACCAAGGTTTTTTAAATTCTCTGTACTTCCCAGTTCAAATTTTTGTGCACTCGCAAAAAATCGACCTCGAACCCTATATCGCTAAGCTAACCAAAATTCGGTCCCAACACGACAATATGCTGCTGGCTGTATTAATGGAGGATTACATCGACTACATAAGCCAGCTAAGCCAGCAGGCTAATATTATGGATAAAAAGTTCTATGTCGTTGTACCGTTCTTCCCACATGTCGATGTCCAAAAGGCTATTACCCAAAGCAAAAATTTCCTAACCGGCTTTTTGGGACTATTTAACAGCAAAGAGCAACACGTTGTCGTAAACGAAGATGACTTGGTTAAGGCCAAAACCGAGCTGCGTAACCGCGTGCAAGCCGTATTGCAGGGCCTAATGCAGTGTGGCGTCCAAGGATTGCCGCTTGATACTCAAGAACTTATCGAGCTGTATTACGATACCTACAACCCAGACACCGCCACCCGCCAGCAGCTAAAAAACTTTAACCAACTAACGGCCGACATAGTAACAAAGGGCATGGGTAACGCCCCGCAGACGCATTTACAGCAGGAGTTAACGAATGGCTAAAAAACTAGATCCGGTAGCAATTGCCCAGGCTCAGCAGCTTCGCGAACAACAAGAGGTTAGTGCGGCCTTCCAAAAAGGCATTACCGCGCTACGCGACTTTATTGCCCCTAGTTCTATCGAACTCAATCCTGCTTATTTTCGTCTTGGCACACGACTAGCGCGCACATACTACGTCTACGGTTACCCGCGGCAACTGTATACCGGTTGGATGGCGCCACTCATCAACCTCGACGAAGTGATGGATATCTCGATCTTTATTTATCCAGTCGAGAGTCAGGTTGTACTTGATAACCTGCGCAAAAAAGTCACACAGCTAGAAGCCGGGCTCCAGCTTAACGCAGAAAAAGGCCGGGTGCGTGACCCGGGTATGCAAGCTGCAATCCAAGACGCCGAAGAAATGCGCGACAAGTTACAAGTGGGCGAGGAGCGCTTTTTCCGCTTTGGGTTTTACTTCACCATCTACGCGGGCAGCATGGAAGAATTGGAGTTTGTTAGCCACAAGGTTGAATCTATGCTTGGTCAGCAACTCATTTATTCCAAGCCGGCCAGTAGCCAACAAGAGCAGGGGCTTAACAGCACCGTCCCCCAATTTATGGACCAACTGCAAATTCGCCGCAATATGTCGACTGGGGCTATATCGACCAGCTTCCCATTTACCAGTGCTGACCTGACGCAAGAAAACGGTATTTTGTATGGCATTAACATGCATAATTCCGGTTTAGTTATTTTTGACCGGTTTAGTTTAGAGAATGGCAATTCGGTAGTCTTTGCCAAATCTGGTGCTGGTAAATCGTTTACGGTAAAACTT
>DASRJJ010000034.1:0-6759 GCA_035649555.1 Saccharimonadales bacterium (SeqCode) | reverse complement strand
CGACCAAAGTTACTTTAAAAAAGAGTGGAGCGACTTACAAAAACTCCTCCGCAATAAACAGCGCTGGGATGTGGCGCTTGTGCAGGCTGATAATTTATTAGACATCGCACTCAAAAAAAATAAATTCCGCGGTAAGCGCATGGGCGAACGGTTGGTAAAAGCCCAGCGGCAATTTACCGATAACGATGGCGTATGGTTTGGCCACAAATTGCGCAATAAACTCGAGAGCGACCCGGACATGAAACTTAAAGAGACCGACCTAAAAGAAGCGCTCATTGGCATTCGCCAAGGCCTTAAGGATTTAGGAGCACTGCCCGATGGTAAATAAAGATATTCGCGCCAAATATGTTGTGACCATTGGCATTGAATGTCACGTGCAGCTTAAAACCGCCACCAAGCTTTTTGACGCTGTTGGCAATGACGCGCGCGAGGCAGAGCCAAATACGCTTATCGGGCCCTTAAGTTTTGGTTTGCCCGGTGCTTTGCCGGTACTCAATAAGGAAGCCGTGCATTTGGCTATGCGCGCCGCTTTTGCCCTCAACACTAAGCCGCAAAAGTTCAGTGCATTTGACCGCAAGCATTACTTTTACCCCGATTTACCGCTTGGCTACCAGACCACGCAATTCGAACATCCAATTATTGCGGATGGTTCGGTAACCATAGAAGTCGATGGTACAACCAAAAAGGTTGGCATTACCCGCGCCCATTTGGAAGCTGACGCCGGTAAAAGTACCCATCCAACAGGCGGCGACTATAGTTTGGTTGACCTCAACCGTGCTGGTACGCCGCTGCTCGAGATTGTCTCTGAACCCGACATGCACACTGCGGCCGAAGCCAAGGCCTACGCCCGCGAACTATGGCTGGCCATGCGCTATGCCGATGTTTCTGACTGTAACATGTACTACGGCAACATGCGTTTTGATGTTAACGTTAGCGTTAGTAAAGACCCTAAAAAGCTTGGCACCCGCACCGAAACCAAAAATCTCAACTCCTTCCGTGCCGTCGAAAAAGCAATAGAGTACGAAGTCGAGCGCCAAATTGAACGCCTAGAGAAAGGCGAGCAGATCGTACAAGAAACCCGTGGTTGGGACGATACCAAGCAGCGCACCTTTAGCCAGCGCACCAAAGAGGAAGCGCACGATTACCGTTATTTCCCAGACCCCGACCTGCCACCGGTGGTACTCGATGATTCCTTAGTACAAACTGTTAAAAATGAAATGCCGGTATTGCCGGCCGAATGGCGTAAGCGGCTTGAGGCATTAGGCCTAGACATTGCCCAAACGGATACCTTGCTCGAGGGCGAGCTTGACCACGCAACTGTCAGCTACCTCCAGCTTATCGAGGCAGTATTGCAAGACAAACCACTAGCCAAAGCTTTGGCTAATTGGGCGGTCAACCTCGAAATTCCTCTGTACCGCAAAGAAGGCGCTACGCCTAAACTCGACAACGAACAGCGACTCCACCTGTACCGCGAGACTTTCGTCTTAGCAAACGCAGGCAAGCTTAGCTCGTCAAACGCAAAAACGTTACTTACTACGGTGCTCACTAGCGACTTGCCAGAAGACATGGAATTATATGCCAGACAACACAATCTCATTCAGGAGTCCGACGAAGGTGAGTTAGACAAGATAGTAGCCAAAGTGCTAGAAGAAAACCCCAAAGCCGCTGAAGATGTAAAAAATGGCGAAGCAAAAGCCATCGGTTTTTTGGTCGGCCAGGTGATGAAACTAAGCCAGGGCCGCGCCAACCCGGGCCTCGCACAGCAAATCATCAAGAAGCATCTTGGCGTATGATATGGTAGTGGTACGACGTATTGATGTTGCAAAATAATAAATAAGAGGGGTATGCATGGCAAGCGTTCGTAAGGCAGTTATTCCGGCGGCAGGGTTTGGGACCCGGTTTTTGCCCCAAACCAAGGCAATGCCCAAAGAGATGCTGCCGCTCATCGACAAGCCAATTATTCAATATTTGGTCGAGCAGCTCGTCGCGGCGGGCATCAGAGACATTATTATTGTTACCGGGCAAAACAAGCGCAGTATCGAAGACCACTTTGACTCGCCCACCCAAGACCTCTTGACCAACCTCAAGCTTGGCGGTGACAAAAAACTGCCGCTGATTGAGGAAGTGGAGGCCATAGCCGACATAGCTAATTTTATTTACGTGCGCCAAAAGGGTCCGTACGGCAATGGTACGCCGCTTCTTAACGTCGAACATCTCATTGGCGACGAACCGTTTATTTATGTATGGAGCGACGACCTGGTTATATCCGAGCCGCCAATGTATCAGCAGATGATTGAGGCCTACACACAGTATTACGGCTTAGTTACCTGTTGCATGCGCATGAAAGACGAAGACAGCTTTAAAAAGTACGGCTTTGTGGGCGGCAAGCAATTGCGGCCGGGCATTGTCGACGTTGATGCTATCAAGGAAAAGCCGGGCAGCAAAGCCCAATCGCCCTCCGACCTGGCCCAAATTGCTGGTTTTGTGGTTACCCCTGACATTTTTAAATATCTGCGGCAGGCCTATGACAACCTCAAAGAAGGTGACGAATTGTATTTTAACGACGCGCTTAACCTCATGCTTGCCGACCACCGCCGCGTGATTGCCATGGAGTTCCAAAACGGCACGCGCTACGACACCGGCGATAAGCTGGAGTATCTCAAAACAGTTGTCGACTTTGCGCTTAACAACGAGGAAGTCGCCAAGCCCTTCCGTGACTACTTGCGAACCAAACTAAAATAAGCTTATACTTATAAGATGACTACGGCCGAGCAAATCCTAGTAGTTTTTCTGTCCACGGCACTCGCTATCTTTTTAGTCATTGCTATTATTGCCGGCATTCACGCCATACGGCTACTTAAAACAATGCAGCGTGTAGCGGATAAGGCCGAAGGTTTTGTTAACTCTGCCGAGGCCGTGGGGCAAATGGTCAAACATACGGTCGGCGCGCTCAGTCTTTCTCGGTTTGCTAAAGGTATTCTTAACTTCGCACACAGCAAGCAACAAGAAAGTGAGAAGGGGGACAATAAATCATGAAAGATTCCACAAAAAAATTGGCACTCGGTGCCGTTATTGCCGGTGCCGTTGGGTATGTTGCTGGCATCTTAACCGCTCCAAAAAGTGGTAAAGAGACACGGAAAGACATAAAAGATAAAGCCGGCCAAGTGTTGGCCGAGGCCGAGAAGCGCCTCAAACAGCTACACACCGAACTTGCATCACTCCTTAAAGAAGGCCACGGCATGCTGGATAAACTGTCTGGCAAAGCCCGCGCCGAGCTAGAAAAAGCCATGACAACCGCCACAACTGTTAAAGAGAAGGCACGCGAACTACTAAGCGCCGCCCACGAAGGTACAGCCGAAGATAAAGACCTTGAAAAAGCAGTTAAAGAAGCCAACAAAGCCGTCGAACACCTTAAAACCTATCTTAAAAAGCGGTAAGGTATTTCCTGCAAATTGGTCACGTTTTTTGTAACGTTGCTTTTGTGTTTTGGCGTATGAGTAAAACTGTTTGTTGTAAATGTAAAACTCTTTCGATGCCCTATTTTTCGTTATACTAAAAGGATAGCGAGGAAAAAATGGCTCAAAAGACGCTGACACCAGCGGATTACGTGCATCTGCATAATCATACCCAATATAGCTTGTTGGACGGGCTGACTAAAGTACCGGCATTGATGAAGTACGTCAAGCAGGCGGGTATGACTGCCGTGGCTCAAACCGACCACGGTACCCTTAGCGGTGTTATTGAATTCTACAAAGAAGCTAATGCCCAGGGTATAAAACCGATTATCGGCATGGAGGGCTACGTTGCATCCCGCACTATCGCCGATAAAGACCCAGGTAAAGACAAACAATACTATCACCTTATTTTGCTGGCCATGAACAACACAGGTTACCGCAACCTCATGCAATTAAGTACGATTGCCAACCTGGAAGGGTTTTACTACAAACCGCGCATCGACCATATTTTGCTAGAGAAGTACAACGAAGGCTTAATTGTGCTAAGTGGCTGTATCGGCGGTGAGGTAGGTGACGCAATCCGGCAAGGACAATACGACAAAGCAATTGAGATTGCCGGTTGGTATAAACGAATTTTTGGCGACCGGTATTACATTGAGGTTCAAGATCATGGCCACCCGGACCATCCTAGTAAATGGGACGAACAGGTGCGCGTTAACGAACAATTATTGCAGCTAGCCCAGGAGCTAAACATTCCGCCGGTAGTGACCTGCGATGCCCACTACCTGTCACACGACGACCAAACCGCGCACGAAATTTTGCTGTGCGTACAGACTGGCTCGTTTATAAGCGACGAAAAACGTATGAGTCTGGCCAACTTCGAACTGCATGTTACTGACCCCAACGGTATTATTGAACGCTGGAAGGACCACCCCGAAGTCATCAAAAATACGAGTAAAATTGCCGAACGCTGCCAGGTCAATATTGAACTTGGCAAAATTTTAATTCCGCAGTTTCCTGTGCCCAAGGGCGAAACCGAAAAATCTTACCTGGACACATTGGTTTTTCGGGGCTTGGCCTGGCGGTATGGCAATGTCGAGGAAGAAAAAAGCCACACACTAACAATTGCTGCTGCCAAAAAGAAGTTGCCTAAAGAAGTGTTAGAGCGGGCCGAATATGAACTGGGCGTGATAGAAACCATGGGCTTTAACGGCTACTTTTTAATTATTTCGGATTTTATTGGCTGGGGTAAAGACAACGGCATTGTATTTGGGCCGGGGCGGGGTAGTGCGGCTGGCTCGATCATTGCTTACGCGCTTAAAATAACTGAGCTTGACCCACTCCGGTACGACTTGCTGTTTGAGCGGTTTTTAAACCCCGACCGAATTAGCATGCCCGATGTCGATATTGATATTCAGGATACGCGCCGCGACGAAGTCATCCAATATTGTGTCGAAAAATATGGCAAGGACCGCGTGGCCAACATTGTAACATTTGGTCGTATGGCAGCGCGTAATGCCGTACGTGACGTTGCACGGGTATTGCAAGTGCCCTACGCCGAAGCCGACCGTTTGGCCAAGATGATTCCGGCGCCAATCCAGGGCCGGCATATCCCACTAGAAACGTCTTTACAAGACAATGTTGACTTAAAACACGAATACGAAACTAACGAAACGGCCAAGCAAGTCTTTGACCTCGCTATCCAGCTAGAAGGCACTATCCGGTCCCATGGTGTGCACGCTGCTGGCGTTGTAATTGCCCCCGACGCCATTGTTACATTTGTACCGCTCGAAATGGCTCAAAAAGGCGTTATTGCAACCCAGTACCCAATGGGCCCTATCGAGGAGCTCGGTCTGTTAAAAATGGACTTTTTAGGCCTTTCTAACTTAACGATTATTAAAAACACGCTGCGAATCATCAAGCGCGTGTACGGCGAAGATATCGACATCAATACTTTGCCGCTAGACGACGAAAAAACCTATGCGCTACTACAACGTGGTGATACAACAGGCGTTTTCCAGTTTGAATCTAGTGGCATGAAGCGTTACTTGCGCGAACTCAGACCTACGCAATTCGACGACATCGTAGCCATGGGTGCGCTGTACCGACCCGGGCCGCTAAGTGCCGGGCTGACCGACAGCTATATCAAGCGAAAGAACGGCCTAGAAAGCATTTCCTACGACCACGAGCTAATGAAACCCGCCCTAGAAGGTACCTACGGCGTGCTTGTCTACCAAGAGCAAGTTATGCAGATTTCGCGCGATGTCTGTGGTTTTTCCGGTGGCGAAGCTGACACGCTTCGCAAAGCCATCGGTAAAAAGAAAAAAGACGTTATGGATAAAATGCGGGTCAAGTTTATTGAAGGTGCGATTGCAAATAACGTATCCCGTTCGACTATCGAGAAGTTTTGGAAGGATTTGCTGGGTTTTGCCGACTATTGCTTTAATAAGTCACACTCTGCCTGTTACGGCATGATCTCTTACCAAACGGCATACCTAAAAGCGCATTACCCCGCGGCTTTTATGGCTGCGTTAATGACTAGCGATTATGATGACACTGACCGTTTAGCCATTGAAATTGCTGAGTGTCAAAAAATGGGTATCGATGTATTGCCGCCAGATGTGAATGAGTCGTTTCTTGAGTTTGCCGTTGTACCAAAGACCAACCAAATCCGTTTTGGTATGAGTGCTATCAAAAATGTTGGTACAGGGGCAGTCGAGGAAATCCTGCGCGCTCGCAATATCGACCAAGGCTTTGTTAGCCTAGAGGATTTTTTAAGTAAGGTACATGTACGGGTTGTTAACCGCAAGGCACTAGAAAGCCTGGTTAAGGCCGGGGCGCTCGACCGGTTTGGGGAGCGTTCACAACTGTTGCACAACCTGGATGTAATGCTCGCTTATGGTAATCGTTTACAAAAAGAGGCCATGAGCGGCCAAGTTGATTTATTTGGCACTCTCGACGACGCTGCCGCGCATAAGCCACAGCTAACCTTGGAAAAAGCAGTTACGGTATTTACACCACGCGACCAATTGTTGTGGGAGCGCGAGTTACTCGGTCTATACTTAAGCCAGCATCCACTATCGATGTTCGCCAATTTTTTGGGCGAGCAAACGCACCCTATCGGCGAACTAAAGCCCGAGCACGATGGTAGGGCGGTCGTCATTGGTGGTGCGATTATCGACATGCGCGAGATTACTACCAAAAACGATCAAAAAATGGCTTTTGTTAAAATAGAGGATCAATTTGGCTCGCTCGAACTTATTTTGTTTCCTGGTGTCTACCAGCAAACAACCGGGCTTTGGGA
>DASRJJ010000033.1:0-11626 GCA_035649555.1 Saccharimonadales bacterium (SeqCode) | reverse complement strand
TGTGGACGGTAATTGCCCAGGCCAAACGCAACGGGAACTGGGCTAATACCGCTCGGCGTTTATCGCCGTCCATTAACTCCCACTGTTCGGGTTTAAGCGTGATTGTCCGGCCATTAACTAGCTCGACGACCGGGTAATCGTTACTGTCAAAATCGAGCACCGTGCCGAGGCTTCCGTTAACATATTTACGGTCGGGCGAATTTTTAATACACATCACCACAGCGCCCTTTTTGAGCCGCAGCACCTCGGGCGCGAGACACGAACGCATCAGCTGCTCGACATAACGCTTGCCGCCACTGGTTTCCATGCGGTATTCATGCAACTCGCCATCCAGCTCGGCCAGTTGCCGCTCGTTAGCTTCCTCGACATCGACATTTACTGTCAGTAAATGGGTCCGCGTAGCAAACGGATCATCGACGGCTTGGGCGCGTGCTTGCAGAGCGTCGAGTTGGCTGCGCGTCAGTACACCCTTTCGGATGCCGTTCAAAATTGCCGCGTATTGGTCGTCATCAGATTGCCTAAACTGCTTCTCTAGGTAACAAACTTCAAAATTGCCCTGTAGCCAAACGTTAGAACAAGTCACAAAACTACCTTGTCTGGAATCTTTACGGTTAACCGGTGGTAACTGAAAAAAATCGCCACACAACACCACTTGTAAGCCACCGAATGGCTCGCTATTCTCCCGTACACCGCGCATAATTTCGTCTACCATGTCGAGACGAAAATCGTGCAGCATACTTATCTCGTCAATTACTAGCAGGTCGGCCTTGCGGATTAAATCCAGCCGCGATTTGCTAATTTTAGCCAAAGCATATTGGTCCAAGGCATCTTGCACGCCAATTCCCGACCAAGCATGAATGGTAGAACCATTTAAGTGCGTCGCGGCCAAGCCGGTCGTAGCCGTAACGGCTATACTTTTACCCCGTTTTTTGCTACGCCGGATGAACTTGTTTAACACATAGGTCTTGCCAGTACCGGCCGCGCCGGTTAACAATACCGACTTGCCTGCCTCCAAAATTGCCAACGCCTGCTCTTGTGTCATTGCCGACCAAGTATATCGTTAGTTGGTCGGGAACGCCAATGGATAAAGCTTATTGGCCGTAATGTAAGACTGCACGTGCGGATCGATAAAACCCCTCTGCCCTTGCAAACGAATTGACCTGGAGGCAATATGCCCAGTCGCGCCAGCAGCAATACAGATAAAACGCCAGCCTTGCGCCGTTAGTAAAGCTTCGATTGCTACCCTTGAATCACCAGCCCGCAAACCAACACACAAGTCAACCTGGGCAATTAACACTTTTAGGTCCGGCCATCGCTCCAGATGCTTGGCCTCGTCAGAGCCCACCAGCAAGACAATCTTGTGTCCAAAGCGTCGCTGAAGCTCCGGCAACGTTTTGGTTACGGTAAATTGGTCTTGTTTTAGCGCGACAACTTCGAGTTTTGGGGATATTTGAGCTGCAAGCTTGAGCATTTCTATTCGGTCGGCAAACGGCGTTACATTTAGTTTGCGCCGCGGGCATCGTTCTGGCAACAGAATTACCCTGTCTAAATTGGCCTTTTCTATCGCACTTAGAGCAAACTCAATATGCCCCTTATGGATTGGGTCAAATGTCCCCGCATAAATGCCAATATTGCCCATCATTGGGCCCTTCGCAAGTTCAGATAGTGTTTTCTTTGTTCTGGCGTCAGGTGTTCAATAGCATAACGCAGTGCAGTGCGCGGCATGGTAGCGGCGTGTTTGTCTAAAAATTTCATTAAAATGTTATGGGCGCTGTGTTTGCCTACCTCGCGTAACTGCCAACCGACGGCTTTTTGGATGAGATCTTCCTTGTCGTGTAATAAACGCTCGGCAAGTTCGAGTGTTGTAGTTGGGTCATTGTGCTGTACATAATAAAAGGCACTCAATATACTAACGCGCCGTTGCCAGATATCCCCACTTTTGGCCAGTTCAAATAATAGCTTGCGATTGGTTTGTTGTTCATGCGGACCAATAATATAGGCCGCACTAGAGTCAACAATATCCCAGTTATTTACTCTGCCTTTGCGCACATTTTTTAGGTAAAGAGCAAAAATATCGTCTAGTACTTGCGGCTTATCTTTGGCTTTTTTGTATTGGTTAACTAGCAAAATAACGGCGCCAAGCCGGTGGTCGTGTATAGGGCTATCCAGCAATCTTTGTACCTCGGCCAGTGGCAGATCTTTGAACTCTTTACATACAAGCCGAGTGTTCGGCACTGTTGCGCCCAAAAACTCGTCTGTGGCGCCACCTACCCTAAAAAATTTCTTGGCAAATTGCCCACGCTCTTTGTCTT
Organism: Saccharimonadales bacterium (SeqCode); assembly: GCA_035649555.1. GTDB lineage: Bacteria > Patescibacteriota > Saccharimonadia > Saccharimonadales > UBA4665 > DASRJJ01. Next base: position 9,314 of record DASRJJ010000033.1, on the reverse strand, counting down.
GGTACTTGGCTAGCGCGGCCATGAAATCTTTGGCTGTCATGTGTTTATACTACAAGATTTACGCGGCTTGGCCCAAAGCCTCTGGTGGTGGCGTAGTACTTAGTGGAAGTTGAACAACCGTGGCTAAATGTTCGCCGTGCGCGGGAGCCATAGGCGCTGGTGTAAGTATTTGCTCGACGGCTACATTTCCCGCAGGTAGAGCCACCCCTGCTTGGGGATTTTCTTCTTGTGCTTGCATAGCAGCTTCAAAAGTTCTTTTCCAGCTTGCAACAGCGGGATGGCGGCGTAGCAAAGCCCGGCGTTCGCGTTCGGTCATGCCACCCCATACGCCAAATTCAATTCTGTTGTCTAGCGCATCGGCTAAACATTCATACCTTACTGGGCAACCCCGGCAAATTCTTTTGGCGACATTTTGTGCGGCGCCCTTCACAAATAAAGCATCCGGGTCACCATTCCGGCAGGCGGCCAATGACGGCCAGTCTGATATCATCCCTACCCTTGGCTTCTCAGGCATCGGGTAAACTATACCATTAATTTAGTTCAGATAAAAATAATTTTTTAATCTAAGCTCCGGATGTTAGCATATCTTCGGGGTCGACTGGTTTAAGCGGACGTTTACGAATAATTTCGTAGCGCTCCCCTGTCAAGTTAGATTCCATATAATCGTCGTTGAGCAAATTTACGAACTTACTAATATCTTTTTGGTTCATGATAATTATAGCGCCTGCTTCGTCTTCCATAAGGTCTAGACCTAGCTCGTCGGCGTGCTCCATCAATTGTTCTTGCTTTATTTCGCCAGTAATCTCAATATTTTGCAATTTGTTGATAAGCGCCTTATTACCTTCTACCACCTTTTGCAAGGTCAGGTCATCGGCAAAACTAAGTTTGTATAACTCCTCGATCTGGCGAACTTTCTTTTCGGCAATAGCGTTCTTTTTAGCGTCGTAACCGAACAGACGGTCTAGCTTGGACTGGTTAAAGACATAGAGGTCTTGGTCTAGAACCAACATGTGCGCCTCGGCTGGAATTTTCAGCGCCGCGGCCTCAAACGCTTTAAAAATTTTGCCATTGACCATCCAGGTTCCCTGGCCTTTTAACATCTGGCCACCGCTAATTGACTTAATAATGTAAAACGGTTTGTTCATTTTAGGATGACTAATGCGCACTAGCGCGCCCTTTAGACGCTTAAGGTCGTGCTCTTCCTCGGTGAATAACTCTATTTCGTGCTCCTGGGTGCGGATCCAATGCATTACTTCGCGTAGTTTTTCTACCTTCTTCCAGCGGACACGCTGCAGTACGCCCTGCTCTGCCTCGCCGTCGCTATAATCCCGCACTACCAAACCGTTTTCGGCACCGTCTAGCACTTGCTCGATGGTGTTGTCGATAAACAAAGGCTGCATTTGGTTAGCCAGGCTTGGGTCGGTCTTGGTGCGATATACGACGTTGTTTTTGTTGATCCAAAATAGTTCCAACACTAATTCTTCTTTATATTCTATAAGATTGTTAGCCCAGGCAAAGACATCGGTTTCTTTGTAGTCATCATCTGGTTCGGCCAAAATGTCGGTAGGTGGCATCGTTACGCCCAGGGCATTTTTTGGCTCTTCTTTTGTTTCGGATTTTGGCTCGACTGGTGTGTTGGTGTCTTCGGTCATGTAGCCATTCTACACTGTACTCACCCAAAAAACTGCTGTAAAAAACATTTGACATTACTTATGCTACAATAAACTGTCTACAAAACTATAAAATATAAAAAGGTTCCATATATGCCAGAATCATCCTCCTTACCCTCTCTTTTGCGTACTCAAGCTACACGCCAAAGATTGGGCTTAGAAGAATACAAACTAACCGAAATGCGGCCTTGCCTGCACTACCTTGCGCTTGGTATGGGGAAAAATAGAAGCTACCGTTTTTCTGCCCCATATATAAACGCCCTCCTTAATTATCAAATGCAGCAGCCTACTGCTATGGTATTCTCTGTATTGGCCGACAACTTCGCTCAAACCGAGGCTGCACGAAAATTAGTGATCGATACCGAGCAAGCCCATGAAAAGGCAGTACAGGAGAACGTATTGACTTTACCGGATGGATTGCGTGTTATTGGCAGCGCGAGTATCGCTTCACTATTAGATACAACACCCCAAACGGTAAACAATTGGATAGAACGCCATGAATCGGTTGAACCCTATGAATTACCTCAGGTTTTCGATAAGTATGCACCAAACAAACCCTTGATTCACGAAGAAGATTTCCGAAAAATTTACCGATGGTTCGTGCCGGCCCTTGTGCCCAACCCCCCACTTAGCTATGGACAGCTTCCGGAAAACAACCCAACACAACAAATGGGACAGGACTATTTTTAGAGATCCAAATAGCTAGAAACCAATAAGGGTATTACACCGTACCTTCGACAGAAGAAGGATGCAGCACAAGCTGTGCCGATAAGGCGGCGTCTTCTGGGCTTAGGCCTAGGAACTTCCCAATACCGATAATTGTTTGCTCGGCTTCGTCTAAATCTCTTGCAATCCGATGAATATCGTCATGCATAAGACCGCCTGTAGAAATCGAACTTGGCATCAAATCAAACTGTTCCTCCGGACCAATATTCGCCGGACTTGTATTGAGCCACAATAGCCTACCGTCCGAAAGAGTGACTTCCTCTACAGAACCAAAATCGGCAACTTCACTAGTAACTGACCTACGTTCATGGAAAGGAGAATCGCGGTCTGGATCGGTTGGCCCTTCCCACACAAAAGAAGTACGTAGGCCCTGGTCTACAACCACAAAAGCCCTGTCGATTGAGGGGGATGAACTCAATCGGATGCCACTCGAACCAAGTGCTCGGCGTACAATAAGCGACCCTGAACCGTGCCTTCTCTCAAGGATTGCCCTTATAAATACTGACGACGGGTCGAGTGTGGTTTGGCTTCTTAGATCGTCAATCTCTAGACCAGGAACATCTTGATAAAATTCATCGCGAGTCATCATGGAACTCTCCTTACTTATACATCGATGTGCTCGATTGCTACCCGTTGTTGTTTGGCCGTGTCGCGGTCCCTTACAGTCACTGTATTGTCCTCTAGGGTTTGGAAGTCGATGGTTATGCAGTGCGGCGTGCCGATTTCGTCCTGGCGGCGGTAGCGTTTACCGATGTTGCCGTTGTCGTCCCACATGACAGCCCCCAACTTCTTTTGCAGCATCGTGTATACTTCGCGCGCTTTCTTTACCAGCTCGGGCTTGTTTTTAAGCAACGGGCTGACACAGGCTTTTACTGGCGCTAAAGCTTTAGGCAATTTTAGGAACACACGCTTTTCGCCGTTCAGCTCGTCTACTGTGTAAGCTTCGGACAAGGTTGCCAGTAGCATGCGGTCCAGCCCAAACGTGGGTTCAATAACGTGCGGGATGAACTTTTCGTTACTGCCCTTTATTGTGTATTCCATATTGACGCCAGAATGTTTTTGGTGGTTGCTTAGGTCAAAGTCGGTGCGGTACGCAATGGCCCCAATTTCTTTGGTGCCGAACGAAAAGGCGTATTCAAAGTCGATAGTACGCTTGCTGTAGTGGGCACGGTCTTCGGCCGGCACTTCCAGCTCGTGGATTTTAGCACGGTCGAGGCCGAGCACATCGGTCCATTCATAAAACTGATCGTGCAACTTTTTAAATTCGACTTCCCAATCTTTTGGATCGATGAAATATTCGAACTCCATAAGGTTAAATTCGCGCACGCGAAAGATAAATTCGCGGGGACTAATCTCGTTACGGAACACCCGCCCGGACTGCGCTAACCCAAATGGCAGGTCTGGATACAAACTGTCTACCACGTTTTTGTAATTTACAAACATTCCCTGCGCGTTCTCTGGCCGCAGATATGATTTGCTAGTTTCGTCGTAGATCGGGCCAACGTTGGTCTCGAACATCATGTTGAAGACACGGACGTCGCTCAGTTCGTTGCCATCCGGGCTTTTTATACCCTTCTCGCGGATAGTTTGGGCCATTTGTTCGTAGGTCATGGCTTCGGCGTTTTTGATGCCATTTTCCTCTAGCAAATGGTCGGCACGGTAACGCTTTTTGGTCTTTAGGTCTTCGACTAGCGGGTCGGCAAAGCCGGCGCCGGTGTGGCCACTGGCTTCCCATACTTTTTGGTTCATCAGAATCGCGGTGTCAACGCCAAACACGTCGTCACGGTCGTCGACAAACATCTTCCACCACGCTTGTTCGATGTTGCGCTTTAAGGCCACACCCAGTGGGCCGTAGTCCCAAGTGCCGGCCAAGCCGCCGTAAATTTCGGACCCTTGGTAAATAAACCCACGCCTCTTTGCCAAACTAGCAAGTTCTTCTAAGGTAACATCACTCATTTGGCCATATTATATCTTAGCCAGCCAGGTTACGCTACTGCTGCTTGGTTAGTCCTAATTTTTGAGCCAACTTGTCCCAGCCGCCTAATGAACGTAGCACTAAAACTCCCACGGGCTCAGGCTTATCTAATCGTGCTTGCCACTGTGCCTCTTCCCCAGATTTGCCATATCGATACGTTTCGACTATAGCATCGGGCGAACCGTACACTGATTCGTCGCCGTTTGCCAAACAATCAATAAGTGTTTGCATGTGTTCCATTTTGTGGGCCTCGCTCGTTTTTTTTAGCTCTTTAGCGCATAGCTCAAAGGTATCCGGGAAGCCAAGCTTATCTAAGACCGTTGCAAGGGATAAGACCCTATTTCTATTCATGCACTGTTTAAGATTAATCCGTCTTTCTAGCAGAAGTTCAGTGAATAGCGGTACCGCAAAATTGGGTTCAAGAGCGCGAAACTTCACCTCGGTACCACTAACGTGATAGCATAATTCTTTCGCGAACTTCTTTGAGTATTCTTTATCAATCGAAAGAGGGCGCTGGTCCCTGTAGCCATATTTCTGACAAATTTGCTCCGTTTTATACCAACAAAATTTTTGATGCAGCCCTGCCCGTTGTGGATTAAAATATAGCTTACCGTGAGCTTTATTTATTAAGATTCGTGCAGCTTAGCTTTTGCATCTTCGCTCCCATCGTACCCCTCGGACCGGAGCAAATACGCTAAGCGCGCCATTCGGCCATTGCCGTACATCAAGTTATGACCCAAAACTATGCCCAGAGCTTGCAGGGTTGCGGCTCGTTCGTCACTCTCTATACCTCTGGAAGCGCCCCAAACCCGTTCTAGCATTTCCCTGGCATTCAGCCTATTGGGGCCGACGTATTGTAAATTTTCTAAGGGGCTAGCTTCTCCCCCCTCTGAACAGACAACAATATAGGCATGCTCATTTGGCATATACCCTCGCTTGGTTGTGGGCAGCCCTCGAATAACTCCATTAGCCCACAAAAAGAATCGCTCGGCTTGCTCAAAAGGCATCTCCTGCCAAAATTGCCGATTAGCTTCGGGCGTGCCAGTAAGTTCGGCCAAGCCCATGTGGTCAAACATGCGAACTAACGGATGGCCTTTTTTGATATCCACTTGCACAGCCTGCTCGTTGATGCCGAGTGGTTGTTTAACTTGCTCGTACATAAGATACCTATTATAAAATCTTATGTACTTTATTTCAATATACTATTCTCTTATTTGGGCCGTCCTAAACATGGTCAAAAGTATCGCTTGTAGTTTATCTACGAATTGCACACTGCCCTCAATGTTTGCTAGCAGCGTAAGTGGGTATGCGGCAAAAGCAAGCCGCAAAAATTTTATGTGATTTACGCTAAAGGGACCTTGGGTATGTGCATCGAAACACATATATTCAAAATTAAATATGTACGGCCCTTTCCCTTTTAGCGTTTGCCCCATACTGTCAGTGGATAGGTTTGGCGCTTGACCAGAAAGCCGCAACATTTGGGCAAAAAACCAAAACCGGACTGTGCTTAAAGGGGTGGATGTGTCGTCTAGCCCCTGGAAAGACTGTTTTAGTAAGGTAAAATAACTGTCTTCTGGCTCATCCTCGGTGTTTTTATGGACGATTTTTAGTAGCTCGTAGCCGAGCATCGTCCTGTCCAGATCCTCAACGATATGACTATAGTGGTCTTCTAGCCGTGCCGAAACCAGCGTACCAATCTCGCCCCTGCCCCTCACAAAAGTAATAGTGCTAACGCTAAAAAGTTCGATACCGCCGGCCAATTTGGATTTGATGCGGCGCACACCCTTGGCCAGCAAGCGTAGTTTGCCTTGGTCGGGCGTTAACAGCGTTATAATCCGATCGGCCTCACCATAATCTGTACGAGTGAGCACGATTGCTTGAGTAACAAGCTGTCTCATGGCAGCTGCTCTTTTAGCGCTAGCAATAATTGGTCTAGGGATGTTTTTGGTTTGTACAATATTGCGCCGACGGCTAAATCCTGGGTGAATGACTCTTCTAAACCTTGCAAACGCTCGGGCGTAATTACGGTATTTACGATGACGGGAATATCGTTCCATTCGGGGTACGAACGGAATTCATGCAAGAACTCTATGCCGTTATGCGTGGGTATTTGTAATTCCAGCACTACGGCGTGTGGTTTTGCGGCATCGACAGCATCAATGCCAGCCTGTGCCGTGGTTACATGAACGACGTCATAGCCATTTTTTTGCAGCATTTGCCGATACAATTTGGCGAGCACGCTGTTGGGTTCGATTAATACTATTCTTTTCATGAGTACAAAATGTATGCAATCTATATAAATACCAGCTGTTGGCTTGGGAGGAATGTAGCAGCTAGGCCAGCCTCTTTTTGACGCCTTCCCACCCGCAGTTGGGTGGTCATGGAACGCAAAATGATATCGGCTACAAACAACCCCGCCCCGCTGCCAGCGCACAACGACGTAAATGGTTGGCCAGCTTGGCCGCACAATTTGAGTGCAGTGCGCCATTCGTGCGCTTCGATATCTTGATATTCGCCGTACATGCCAGCAACCAGACCATGCGGTGTACGGTGGGCGGCCAACGTTAAATGACGGTACCTATTATCGCCGCTGGTATTGTTTGAACTGATAAGATCATACCCCAGGCTTAACAGCGCGGCCTTAAGTCCACGCCGATTGGCCATAACCGGCGCGTACCGGCCAGCAACCTGGACCTCAAGTTCAACACCATGCTGGCGCGCTAAATAATACAGGTCATGGGCTGTGCTCGTTAGCATTGACGATAACGACACAGGTTCGAGTTCTAACTGTGTTTGGCCCTGTGCCAAAGCCAGTCCTAACAGATAACAATCTATCAGCGTTAAGGCGGTCGTAGCTTGTAAATGCATGGCACGCAAATCGTCCGCTTCGGTCTGGCCAAGGGCCTGGTTCAGCTCAGCTTGGCGAGCGATAATTGTCAGCGGGACCTTCAACTGCTCGGCGACTGCCTGCAGTGTAGCTGTCGAATCCTTACCGGCGTACACACTCCCTCCTTACGTCCCCAGTATACACCTTGAGCGAAGAAGTAGCTCGCTTCTATTACGGAGAAAAGCTAAGATTAGCTAAGACAATATCATTAAAGTCGGTTACGTATTGATCTGTTTCGGTCCACACTTTAAGGGTCACATTTCGCAGTGGGAACAACACCATTACACCCTTTTTAGTCTGCTCAATCTCGCCCTCTAATCGCGAGCCAATGACACCCTGGACCTTTGGCAGCTTGTAAGGTGCAACGCTGACTTTACCTGTTTCGACGGAATTGGCAAACTGCTCAAGAATGCTGCTATATGATTCGTTAACCACCGCAACCCTAAGGGCAAAAACACTCGCCGGTAAGTCAACACTAGGCACCACGTTAGGGTGGAAATAGCTATCCAAAGGCGTGTCGCCACTAGCAGCAGTAGCTTGCACCACATAACCGCTCCACGTTTTTGGGTATTGGAAAGTTACACTCCCAAAGTCGGACGGCCCCGTAAATGTCTTAAGTGGATTTTTGGCTTCTTCTGCAAATTTGGCTGCCTCGGCGGTCTGTGTGGCAACTTTAGCTTCATCAACTGCAACGGCTATTTTTTGATCAGTGTTATCTTTGTAGTCTTGGCGGCTCATGAACGCCCAAACACCAAAACCGGCGCTGCCCACCAAAAGCAGCACAACCATAACCAATGGTATAAGCAAACTGTTGACAAAGCCGGCTTCTGTAAGACGAGTCTTCATACTGCTCATGGTAGCTAAGTTTGCGCTTGCCCGCAAGCGGTTGTTAGTTGTACTCATACAAAAAAATGCCTTTTCTTTGAGCCGCCGGTTTTTTGCCGGGGACTGTAAATGCAAAACTGGCAAGTTTGACGGGTTTGTGTGGCCAGGCTTTGATGTATTTATCGAGTTGAGCCATCTGCCGCCCAATCATAAAAGTAAATATGCCGTTAGCGGGCGGCCAGGTCACCCGAAAATAATCACCCCATATAACGCGAACTTGTTTGCGGTAACGCCAGGTGGATAGCTTAGCAATAAGCACGAGCAGCGGGTTGAGCTCTACCCCCACCACCCGCCACCCGCGTTGCGCCGCAGCACGCATGACGCGGCCGTCGCCTGCACCAAGGTCAAGCATTGTTTGGCCGGGTTTAAGGGCCAACAAATCTAGCGCTGCCTCAATTTGTTGGCGCCGAGTCGGCAAATACGGCGGCCCAAAAATAACGACAAACCCAAACGTCAGTACTAACACGGTAGCAATTAGCCAAAAAATACTCATGCGTTTTGTTTGAGCTTGGTAAGTTTATTTTCGGCCTGGGTCAGATGTTTTTCGAGCTTAGCGATGAGTTTGACCCCCTGCTCGTACAGCACTACAGCTTCGTCGACTTCTATATCGGGGTCTTGTAGTTTTGCCAAAATGCCTTCAAGCTCGGCGTTGAGCGTTTGATAATTCGTATCGGCCATTATTCTATTGTAACCTGTTTTACCGTTGCAGTAAGGCGGGCATCGATTAAATGAATACCTAGCTCGTCACCCGTTTGTAATTGTTTGCCACTACGCACCATCCTACCGTCTTGGCGAAGAACTAAAGCGTAGCCCCGCTGCAATGCCCGCTTAGGACTAAAGGCTTCGAGCAACTGGGAATGTGCTGTAAGGCGCTGGGAGGCTGCCACTAAACAATGTTCGGTGGCGTTTAAGAGTTCGCGTGCCTGCGTTTTTACATGCTGACGCGACGAAGAAAATAGCCGACTAAGCTGGTGGTTAAGATGCGCACGCTGCGTTGTAAACTGCCGCAAAACGGCTTTGCGGTCTGGCACCAGTAGTTCCGCCGCATTGCTTGGGGTGCTGGCACGCTGGTCGGCGGCAAGTTCAGCCAAGCTGGTGTCAATTTCGTGACCAATAGCGACCAAAGTTGGGATCCGGCTGGCAGCTACAGCCCGGGTCACTTGCTCGGTAC
>DASRJJ010000032.1:0-6553 GCA_035649555.1 Saccharimonadales bacterium (SeqCode) | reverse complement strand
AAAGTTGTCTTTAAAGACGTCGCTGGGTCAAACGAAGCCAAGCAAGATTTGCAAGAAGTAGTGGAGTTTTTGAAGTATCCTAAAAAGTTTGCCCACCTTGGCGCGCGCATTCCAAAAGGCGTTTTGTTAGTCGGCCCGCCTGGAACTGGTAAGACGATGTTGGCCCGCGCTGTTGCCGGGGAAGCCAACGTGCCATTCTTTAGTATCTCGGGTTCCGAGTTTGTAGAGATGTTTGTGGGTGTTGGTGCAAGTCGTGTTCGTGATTTGTTTGCAAAAGCTAAAAAGAACGCTCCATGCATTATTTTCGTGGATGAAATTGATGCCGTTGGTAGGCGCCGTGGTAGTGGCATGGGCGGTGGCCACGATGAACGCGAACAAACACTGAACCAAATTTTGGTCGAAATGGACGGTTTTGAACAAGGCCAGAATGTGATTGTGCTGGCCGCTACTAACCGTTCTGATGTTTTGGACCCTGCCCTGCTCCGCCCCGGCCGCTTTGACCGCCGGGTAAATATCGATTTGCCGGACCGCAAAGACCGCGAAGCAATCTTAAAAGTGCACTTTGCTAAAAAGCCAGTCGCCAAAGACGTAAATGTCGACGCCCTAGCTGCTAAATCAGCTGGTAGTAGCGGTGCTGATTTATCGAACATTGCTAACGAAGCAGCGATTATTGCTGCCCGCCTAAACCACAAAGAAATCACCAACGCCGATGTTACTGAAGCGTTTGAAAAAGTAGCCATCGGCCCCGAGCGTAAGAGCAAGGTGATGACCGAAAAAGAGAAGGAGCTAACCGCTTACCACGAGGCCGGTCACGCCCTGGTAGGGCATGTGTTGCCCGACAGCGACCCTATCCACAAAGTCACCATTATTCCGCGCGGTGGTACCGGCGGCGTGACCTGGGCTATTCCGCCAGAGGACAAAAGTTACCACAGCATCGTTGAGTTTAAAGACGTACTGGCCCGCATGTTGGGTGGCCGTATTGCCGAAGAAGTTATTTACGGCTATGACCGTGTGACCACCGGGGCCGGCAGTGACCTGCAAAAAGCGGCAGAACTTGCCCGCGACATGGTGATGAACCAAGGCATGGGCAAAAAACTGCGCGACCAAGTATTTAAAACCGACGACGGCATGATGCTTGACCGTTTGGTGCATGAACGTAACTTCTCGGACGAAACTGCCAAACTGATTGATGACGAAGTAGAGGCACTCATTACAGAGGCTGCCGACCGCGCCCGGATGGTTGTCGAAGCTAACCTTACGAAACTCGAAAAACTCAAAGATCGTTTGCTAGAAAAAGAAACCGTCGAAGCCGACGAAGTCGTGCAAGTCCTTGAGGGTTCCAAAATGCCCAAAATCGCCGCACTATATTAGAGTTATCTTTAGCCCCTGAACCTAAAATCGTTTCTGGCACGTGCGGGTCACCAAATGTGTTTTGTGTAACACATTTGGCGCTTCCGAGGTGCCAGAAACGATTTTAGGTTCAGGGGCTAGTTAACCGCGGCAAAAATATCTCGGCAACCATACAGCGCGCACTACCGCCGCCGATTTCTTGAATAGTGGGCAATGCCACAGGTAATAATGTTTTATCGTTCGCTAGCATTTCGCGTTGCTGCGGCGCAAACGCATCATAGGCAGATTGCGAAAGTAGTAAAAAGCTTTGACCGTCGGTGCTACGAACCTCGAGAACATTAGCGCAGTATGCGTCAAGCTGTTTTTGAGTAATCGGGATTACGGTGTGGCCAGTTTGCTCTAAGCTTTCGAGGACTTGTTTGCGTTCGGCCGTATTTTGAATGGTCTCGAGGCAAACAACAGCAGTCGTGGTTTGGACAGCTAGTTCTAGATTGGTGTGGTAAATCGGTGTGCCGGCTTGATCAAAGGCATGAAAAGCGAGCGGTTTATAGCCGAGTTGCTGAGCGTGTTTAGTAAAAAGCTGCCCATCACAACGCGACGACAGGCAAGCGTAGGCGATTTTATTACTATGGTCGAACACTATCGTGCCGGTGCTTTCTAAAAATTGTCCGTTTTGTTCACTACTGGATAAATCAACTACTTTTTCGATGTCGAAGGACGAACGGAGCATATCTAGCGCGGCCTGTGAACGCTCCGCCCGGCGGCTGGGGGTAGCCATTGGGTAGGTAAATACCGTTCCATCCGGCCACGTGCTGAGCCAGTTATTTGGGAAAACGGCATTTGGCTTAGCTGGTAGTGGTTTGTCTCGGAATAAAATAACCTCTATGTTGTGCTTTTGCAGGGTGGCAACAAGTGTTTTAAACTCCTCGGCAGCGGCTTGCTGTATTGCTGTTTGCGATTCATTTGTTTTGTGTTGGAAAGCATTAGTAACGGCTGTTTGTTCATCAAACCCAAACGTTGTCGGCTCGACCATAAACACTGCAGTAGTACTTTGTGATTGTTTCATTAACCCCTACTCTACTGCACGAGCTGTATGTAAACAAAGGATGTTATTAAAACTACTAGGGTGTGCGCCGGTAACGCTATATACTAAAACCAGCACTATTAAATGCGTTCTCTAATCATGCAAGAAAACACATCGCCAGCAAAAATAAAAAAATGGATGTCGATCAGCAATGTGGCGTTTTTGTTGGTAGTAACGGCTTTAATTGGCCAGCTACTCGGACTTTTACGCACCAAGCTGGTAAACGCCAACTTTGAAGCCACCGGCCCAGGTAGTACCGACGCCTACTTTGCAGCCTTTACTATCCCTGACTTCTTTTTCTATACCTTGGCTGCTGGTGTGTTGGGGGTGGCATTTATTCCGGTGCTAGCCGATCGCTTACAAAAAGGCGAACGAAAAGCTGTGTGGGAATTATCCTCTAGTTTACTTAACCTGTTAAGTATTGTGATGCTTGTTGTGGCCGCGGTTATTTTTATTTTTGCCGAGCCACTCATGCAAATGGTAAGTGGTCACCGCTTTACGGCCGAACAGTTGGACAATGCCGTAACGATTATGCGTTTCCTTTCACTTAATCCATTATTTTTTACTATTTCGGGGTTACTGTCCAGCGTACAGCAAACGTTAGGGCGGTTTTTCTTTTTTGCCATCGCGCCGCTGTTTTACAACTTGTCCATCATTGTCAGTATTTACATTTTCCAAGGAACAGAGGTGGGGATTAAAGGCCTAGGTATTGGTGCTTTTGTGGGCGGGTTACTGCAGCTTGCAGTGGTATGCATAGGTTTGGCTGGTACAAAGTTTCGGTGGCACCCCAAAATTTTATGGCGCAAAAGCGATTTTAAGACCGTTATGCATCAATTGCCACCCCGCGCCCTGGACCAAGGTGTTGACCAAGTGCAAACGATTATCGAAACCAACTTCGCCCGCCGCTTGGGCGAAGGCAATATCAGCTACTACAACAACGCTTACATCTTGCAAAGTGCGCCCATACTGTTGATTGGTTCGGCCATTGGTACGGCGACATTTCCCCGGTTGGCACAACGGCTTAGTCAAGGTCGCTCAGATTTATTCCGCAGCGACTTTCTAAAAATTTTGCGTTTTACGATGTGGATTACCGTGCCAGTGGTCATTGTTGCCTTTTTTGCCCGTGGTTACTTGGCACGGCTTATTTTTACCAAAGACGCGCCCGAAATTGCCTTGATTTTTGGTTTTCTAACTGCGGCTATCTTTTTTAGAATTATCTATGCAATTATCTCGCGCTGGTTTTACGCCCAAAAGGATACCAAAACGCCGCTAGTCGTCTCGTTATTTACCATTGTGATTAGTTTTGTGCTGACGATGATGTGGGCGCGGACGGATTCGTACGGCATTGCTGGCTTGGCGCTGGCTGTATCTGCTGCTGCATTCTTTGAGGTTACGGTTCTGTGGGCTATTATGCTTATTCGTGACCATGGCCTCTTTAATAAAGAATTTTGGTTGGCTTGCTGGCGTATTGTGTCAGTATCTGGGTTTACGTTGTTTGCCGGGTATCTCATTGTGCAGTTTTTCCCGCTGGAAAGTGCCGACACCGGTGTGATAACACTCGGGTCAAAATTAGCAATTATTGCCGGGACTATTTTGGTCACACACATCGGGATTTCTGGATTATTTGGGCTGGTCGAATCACGCCCAGTATTTAACTGGCTCAAACGAATTATCCTTTGGCCGGTTATTAAGCGGCCGTTTTCTGGCTCGTAGTCATCTATATTGTGGTATACTGTTGCACTCTTGACTATAATAGTAAGTATAGAAGGGCCCACCATGAGTGTAGATCGAAATGCTATTAAGGCGAAGGCTAAAGCCATTCGTGAACAATACGGTGTTACCGAACGACCGGTTCGGCTCTCTGAGATTGCCAGAAAAGAAGGCATAGAAATCCTTTACTTCATTCCTAACGAAAAAACCAACGAGATTTTTGGCCTCCTGGACAAAAAGAAAAAAACGATCTTTCTCAACGCCGATGAACCGGCGGCAAGGCAAAGTTTTACCTTGGCGCACGAACTCGGTCACTATTTTTTGCATCATAAGTCGAATGAATATGATGTGTATAGGCGGGACTCGTTGTATGCCGAAGGAAAGCCAGAAAAAGAGCAAGAAGCCGATTATTTTGCAGCCGAGCTACTTATGCCAGAAGAATTAATTCAGCGGTTTAAATCGCGCTACGATTTAGACGATAATAATATTTCCTCGCTTTCAAAGTTGTTCGGGGTTTCCCCGGGCGCAATGCGCTACCGTTTGAAGGATCTTAGCCGTGGCCGAAATACCCAATAAAAAAGACCAAAAGCGATTTTTTGAACAGAAGCACGAAGCGGCGTACGAAGCTTTTCGGCACGACTTGCTATCGCCTGCCGATTCTAGAGAAATCGACGAGAAAAAGGAAAAAGTGCGCGATTGGCAATCCGAAAACGAAGAACTAAACCTAGAGAATCGCAGAGAAAAGAAAGAAATAAGAAAACGGTGGAATTTTGTTCTTTTGCTGCTGGTTGTTACTGGTTTTGTATTAAGCTATTTAATGATTATTTGTATCGGTTTGGGTTGGCTCAATTTTAACGATAATGTATTTGCGGTGCCATCCGTTGTCGCAGCCGGTGTTATACAAACATTTGGGCTGGCCAAGCTGGCTATACGTTACTTTTTTAGCGAAGATGGCGACAGCAAACTTACAAAGTAAATGTAGGCCCGTGCAGGCGATGCAAATTAAGGCTTGGCCTGCCTGTTTGCTCTGGCCGCGGAGTGTACTCGGTAGCAGCAGTTATGGTTTGCTCAAAAGCAAGGTCGTTGGCAAAGACGCTATTGGTAGACAGTAAATCGCATTGCACATTTTTCGGCAATGCTAATTGCAATGCTGCCGCACGTTCATCGGGGGACATAGAATGTTCAATATATAATAAAAGGTATATTTTATGCAATTTTATTGGCCAAGCGCGGCCTTCATGGCTGGCCAGCCGACGCGTTGTTCGACCGCAGCTTGCACGCTAGCATCGGCTTTTTTGGTGAGTTTATTACTATCGTCGCCAGCAACCAAGTCATATCGGAGTTTGAGTGTTGGCTTAACCAAATGTTGCGCTTTAATCTTAGTAAAACAATCGTCGTGGTACGTTTTGCACGATTCGCCTAAGTCCAGCCATTTTTGCAAATCGTCGGAATAGTCAATGGTCATGGCGGCGTCTAAACTGGCGCTGCGAGTCACCTCATTATTAGTTTGTTGGTCAAAAATAAAGTTCCCAGTGGAGTATAAAATAGGAACGCCCTTATAAACCTCGCCATTTTGCACCCAATGGGCACTATTAACAATCACAAATGACGGTTTGAGGTCAGCAATTTTGCGGGCCATCGTTTTTTGGTACTCGTCGGGCGAGGCACGGTACTCGATGCCAGCTTGCATAAAGGCAAAGGTGGGCATGGCCTCGACGTATTTTTTCATGGCTTCAATCTCGCCGGGTTGCGGCAGGCGGAAGAAGTAGTGCCAGGCGCAAAAGGCTGCGGGCAATGTAGCTGTGGTGCTCGATTCTGTGCCGCCTTGTTTGGAAACAACCTTTACAGGCAGCCCTACGACTTCGCAAATATTGTCGGTTTTGCCGGGTTCAAAATCGCCAAAATATTGGATGCCGCTAGTTTTTAAGTGTTCGCGCGTTTCGTCCAGGGCGGCTTGGCCGTTAAAGTCGCGGGTGTGGTTGTTGGCTAGGTTAAAGAAGGTAAAATATTTGGCCGCTTCGGGTAAAAACTCGGGACGGCAATTGAAGGCCGTGACGGTGGTTTGTTTGGCAATCGAAAAATTTTCGTCCATAACCGGGCATTCCAGGTCGGCAAGCCAAGCATCGTATTTGTTACGGTCAAACGTATTAAGACCGCTAAAGGGGTAGGCGTAGTTTGTTGAGCCGTCCGGGTTTTTGCTCCATTCCTGCATATTACGCGCCCAAACCACCGTGCCACTAAACAAGTAGCGGCCTTCAATACGGATTTTTTGAGGCGGCTCGGTTTTGATAATCGAAGGCAACGAATCACCACCTTTTAGCCAGAAAAATCCGACAGCCGCAATTACAATCAAACCAAACAACCAACGCCCGCTGTGACGCTTTGTCTTTTTTGGTCGCAATTGTGGTA
>DASRJJ010000031.1:0-3752 GCA_035649555.1 Saccharimonadales bacterium (SeqCode) | reverse complement strand
AATCCAGTTCGGCCGGCATCCGCCGCATCAAGGCGGTGTTGGCCTAAGAGAGCGTTACCTCTTAGCGCCCTCATCTTTTACTGTAAAAAAAGTGCCATCCCAACGACCTGTGCCCGTCATAGGGGTAATGGGAAAATGGTTTGCTAAGTGGCCTGCGGCAGTTAGGTCCCCTTTGTAGCAACCGACTGTAAATAAGCCTTTATGTGTTAACCCTGGCATTACATTGGCAAAAAGTTCAACTTGCTCCTCGGGTTTGTAGTGGTACAGTACGTTAGTCATAAAGACCGCATCATAGCGCCCTGCGGGGATGGGATTGTGCTGAACGTTAAGTTTCGTAAAAGTTGCCAACCGCTTTAAGGACGGCGACACGTAAACACCGCGTTTTGGCCATACGGTGTGTTTAGTAAAGTAATTTACGCATGACTTGGGAAATTTGTTGACCTTCACACCAAGAGCAATTTCATCAAATTTTTTAAGCGGATAAGGTTTTTGGGCCTGATTTAGTGCTTCTTGGTTGGCATCGAATGCCTCAATTGCATACGGGACGTCTTGTACGGTTAAGGCGGCGGCAAGCGACCACGCCTCTTCGCCCGAACTACACCCGACTATTCCAACAAGCAACTTCCGGCCTAATCTTTGTGCCATTTCGGGCGCAATGCGGCTTGCAAAGAATGCCATATTTGGCTCACGAAAAAATTCGGTTACTGTGCCTGTAGGGGCATTTGGGTTGCGCATATTTTGAAGTTGTATTGTAGCATACTTCATACTACTAAGATCTGGCGTGATATAATTGACCTGATTATGCTTGATAAAGTCAAAAGCTCCGTACGAGGGTTTGCGGATAAAGTTGCAGCTAAGGCGAGCGAAGTTAATGCCAAGGTGGCTAAAAACCACAAACCGGCCAACGACGAAAAGTATGTGGTGGCGCTAGACATTGGTACCGAAAACGTTAAAGCCTTGATTGCCCAAGTAAGCGATGGCGGGCTTGAGGTTGTAGGCGTTGGCCGTGCACATCAAAATTTGAGCGATATGCAAGCCGGGGCAATTGCCGACATTGGCGGTGTAGTGGAAAATTGCGACAAAGCTCTAGCCCAGGCCGAGGAGCAGGCTGGTGTGAGTGTGCGTTCCAGCGTCATTGGCATTGCAGGCGAATTAGTTAAAGGTACCACCACAACTGTTCGGGTAAGCCGTAAAACACCAGACAAAGTACTGGACCTGCCTGAGTTCGAAAAAATTATCAAACTCGTGCAGGGCCGCGCTGAAACCAAAGCCAAACAGCAACTTGCCTG
Source organism: Saccharimonadales bacterium (SeqCode) (assembly GCA_035649555.1). Classification (GTDB taxonomy): domain Bacteria; phylum Patescibacteriota; class Saccharimonadia; order Saccharimonadales; family UBA4665; genus DASRJJ01. The sequence continues at coordinate 2,463 of DASRJJ010000031.1, read as the reverse complement.
GGAACTAGGCGGCAAAGAGGTAGATGTGCGCTTGGTAAACAGCGCGCTAGTAACAATCGAAATTGACGGCTACAAGGTGACCAGCCCGATTGGCTTCCAGGGGCGGGATGTGGTTATCCAGCTGTATACTGCTTTTGCCCCGTTAATTCATATTGGCGCGTTGGAGCGCACCTCGCAGCAGCTTGACCTCGATTTGTTAGCAGTGGCGGCCGAGCCATTTGCGGTGTCGCGTTCGGTAATTGGTGACGACGCCAACGCTAGCATGAGTGCCATTTTAATGGACGTCGGCGGTGGCACAACAGATATCGCCGTCATTACCGACGGCGGCGTGCAAGGGACTAAAATGTTCGGCATCGGCGGGCGGGCTTTTACGCGCGCCATTGAACGCGAGCTAGGTGTGGAGTTTAGCACTGCCGAAACCCTCAAAGTAAGTCTAAGTAGCGGCAAATTGCCCCAAAATAAAGTCGCCGCGCTAGAGGGTATTCTCAACAAAACGCTCGATGTTTGGATTAGTGGCGTAGAACTGGCGCTAGCCGAATTTACCAAGCTCGACACCCTACCGCACCGTTTGTTGCTGTGTGGGGGAGGTTCCAGCCTCGACCTGCTTATGGACAAGCTCGACAAAAGTGATTGGTACACCAAGCTGCCATTTACCCGCAAACCGACCGTCCAGCACATTCAGCCAGAGCAAGTTGTGGGCATTGTTGACAAAACCGGCTCGATCACCGACCATACATTCATAACCGCAATGGGTTTGCTGCGCGTCGGTCTGGATACTATGCAATTTTCGGCCGCCACCGGCAACTCGGTCAAAGATAAAATTGATAGGATGCTTCGCTTATGAGCGACAAAACCGCAGGCAAAGATGTTATTTACATCGACGTAGACGACGAAATTACCACTATCATCGACAAACTACAGGCTAGCCCGCAAAAAATTGTGGCTTTGGTGCTGCCAAAACGTGCGTCCGCATTCCAAAGTATTGTTAACATGAAGCTTTTGAAGCGTTCGGCCGACCATGCCAAGAAAAACGTGGTGTTGATTACCGGCGACCCTAACGTAACGCCCCTTGCTGGCGGTGTAGGCCTGCATGTGGCCAAAAGTTTACAATCCAAGCCGGAAGTGCCCGACGCACCGGAGCTGGATGACAAAGCCGATATTGTTGAGGAAGAAGCCGACGAGCCGGCTATAGACAAGCGTAAAAGCCTGGCCGAACTAAACGGCGACGAAGAAGAAACTATCGAGCTGGATGACGACGAACCAAATACCGACGACACAGAATCGGCTAAAAAAACCGGCAAGAGCCCGTTTAAAAAATTCAAAATTCCTAACTTCAACCGCTTCCGCAAGCTGCTTTTTTTGGGCGGAGCCGGGCTTATTTTGCTGATTGTGGGAAGTGTTATGGCGTTTATGGTGCTCCCCAAGGCCAAGGTGATTGTTTCCACGGACAGTACTGTGATTGAGATTAGCCAAGATGTGCACCTCAAAGTAGGCGAAGCCGTAACCCTAGACACGGCCCAGGCGATTGTTCCTGCTCACAAGCAAGAGCTCAAAAAGACGCTTAGCCAAGAAGTGCCGGCCACCGGCCAACAAAACAACGGCGAAAAAGCTACGGGCAAAATTGATATGACTGCCAAAAATTGTAGCTCGTTGTCGACGCCAGCGGCTGTGCCGGCTGGGACGGGTGTGACCTCAAGCGGCAAGACGTTCATTACCCAAGAAAAAGCCACCTTTGGCGGTGGCACGTTTGATGGCACATGTCTTAATTTTAAGGCCAGTAACATTAAGGTGACTGCACAAGCCGGGGGCGCGGGCTCGAACATCGATTCTGGTTCGTTTACAGTAGCTGGGCGGTCGGATGTGGCGGCAACAGGGACAACCAGCGGCGGCACTGACCTAATCGAAAAAGTTATATCCCAAGCAGATATTGATGGCGCTAAACAAAAAATCGGCACACAAGATTTAGAGTCGGCTAGAATGGAAGTCATACAAGCGCTCAAAGATGGCGGCTATAGGCCCATCGAAAGCAGCTTTGCTACCACGACGCCCACCACAAAACAGAGCGCCAACGCTGGCGATAAAGCAGAGACAGTGACTGTCACGCAAGAGGTGGTTTACACCATGCTCGGTGCAAAAGACGAGGATTTCGAAAAGTTGGCTGCCGAACAAGCCAAAGCCAAAATTGACCCAAGCAAGCAAAGCATCATCGACTACGGCTTAGAGAGCGCTATTTTTACGCAGCTTAGCACGCAGCCGGACGGGGTGACTATTGGCTTCCAGACAAAAGTTATTGCCGGTACCGACCTCAAGGAGGATGAACTTAGCCAACAAGTTGCTGGCAAAAAAGCCAACGAAGCCGAAGAACTAATCAAAGCTTACCCGGGCGTGACGGCAGTCGACGTCAGTTACAGCCCGTTTTGGGTGTCGTCTATCCCTAAAAAGGCGAGTAAGATAACGATTGTT
>DASRJJ010000030.1:0-3260 GCA_035649555.1 Saccharimonadales bacterium (SeqCode) | reverse complement strand
TGTAATGCGCGCCAAGACGAGCGTGGAAGCATCAGACGTCCAACCGTATTCGTTGCCACCTGGGCCATTAGGGTCGGCCCAACGATTAACCTGGTCGGCGGCACCGGATAGCCGAATGTCGTTGCCGATATTGTCGAGCGCATCCTGGGCGTTACTAAGCAGCAAGGTGCGCGCCTGTGACAAGCTAGCTGTTTGCAACCAATCAGCTATAAAATTCGCGATGGTAAGCGATAAAATACTGATCAAAATCAAAGTAATCAGCATCTCGGTCAAGGTAAAACCTTTTTGGTTGCGTGGTGTGCCGCCCATCTTACTGCCCTTGTCCAATGCCTATAACGCCAATGTTAGAACTCAAAGTCACTGTTTGTTGCTTGCCATAGTCGGAGTATTGGATGGTTACATCCACCCGGCGCAGTTCAGGCATGGGCTGACTAACCGCCACACTGCCCGTCTTGCCGGAAGGCAAATCACTTGGCAGGTCGCTGGTAAAGTCAATTGTCGAATCAGGCGTTAGTGAGTTATAACCATTGTTGCGCAAACTCTCAATTTTGCTGCGAGCGGCTCGAGTTGCTATGTCGAGGCGCTGACTCCTGACCTCGGTTATTTGCATTACGTAATACATACTGCCGATACCGGTAATCGCTATCGCAAATACCACAATTGTTACCATGAGTTCAACGAGTGTAAAGCCTCTGGCGAGCCAATCTTGCCCTTGCTTCTTCTTTGCCAGGTTCATGTCTGTCATTATATAGCAAAACCGCTTGAGCTTTTCTGCCCAAGCGGTTTGTTTTTACTAGAATAACTAGTTTGTGACTGTGATATCAGTACCGCTAAACATCGATCCTGCGGCCGTCAGACTGTAATCGGTACAGTCGCCACCAGTGCTGTTGTCGCACCCGCTTGGGCCAGGGGTGTAGGTGTAACCACTACCACCGAGCTTTGTTGCTATACTGTCGTTGTTGCCGCCACTTGCGCTAGCTAGCCAAGTGGTAAAGGTTGCTTTAGATTCGGGATATTTGCCATTGTCCGAGTTGTATTCGGCTAGCTTGCTTCTGGATTGAGATAGCGTTGCTTCTGCATCAGCCTTCTTGGCTTTGTTTTGTGAACCACTGTATGCCACAAAAGCAATCGCTGCCAAGATACCGATAATAATGATTACTATCAATAGCTCGACGAGTGTGAAGCCCGCTGATTTAGATTTTTTTGGTAATTTCATGGGTGTCCCTTTCTTCTTAGCGTGTGTAGATACCGCTAATGTTTTGCTATATGTTGTATTATTTCTTATGCTTATCGTATTGTCAACAAGCTCAATTGTCCGTTTAACCGCCTGACGTTGAGAGCTGTGTAATAGGCCCAAAAACTGATATAGCAATAAGCCCAACCATACCCCCCAGTACTACAATCATGACGGGCTCAATAACCGAAGAAAGCGAACTGACGGCAGTGTCGACTTCCTCTTCATAAAATTCGGCAACCTTAAGCACCACTGTGTCGGTTTGCCCTGTTTCCTCCCCAACCGCAACCATTTGGGAAACAATTGGCGGAAAGTGTTTGCTCTTCTGAAGCTCTGCCGATAATTGGCTACCCCCTTCTAGGGCGTCAGAAGCAGCCAATAACTCCTTTTCGATGACAGCATTACCAATAGCGCCAGATGTCGTCTGGAGCGCGCTTACAATAGAAACACCCGCACCCATGAGCGAGGCGAATATTCGGGCAAACCGGGCAATAGCCGTCTTGGTGATGATCACTTTTATAATAGGAATTTTAAGCAACAACGAATGCCACCGATACCGGCCATTTTTGCTTTTTATATACTTACGGAACAACACAAATAGTACTGGCAATACGAGTAATACGCTCAATATAAATAACGGCTGTTTCATGGTGTTACTGGCTGCCAGTAAGCCACGTGTGTAAATAGGTAGTTCTGCTGTGCTGCTCATTTCTGTTAAGATGGTGCCAATCTTCGGCACAATAAAAGTCATTAGTACAAAAAAAGCAATAGCTGTCACGCCGGCGATAACTGCCGGATACACCATAGCCGAACGGATTTTACCCCGCAACGCGGCGTCCTTTTCTTGCTGAAAAGCTAACCGGTTTAGAACTTTGTCTAATATCCCGCCGGCCTCGCCGGCCTTGACCATATTTATATAAATAGTGTTAAACACTTCCGGATGTTTGGCGAGGGAGCTGCTAAGGCTTCCACCGCCCTGTACATCGGCGGTCACTGTCTCTAATACCTTTTTGAAAGCCGGTGATTCGCTCTGTTCTTTTAAGATAGTAAGTGAGCGAAGAATGGGCACGCCGGCGGAGACCATCACAGAAAACTGCCTGGTAAAAACAACCATGTCCCGGGTTTTGATTGATTTTGAGCCCGGTAGTTTGATGTCGATATTAAAGCTACGCTTTTTTACTTCTTGAACAATCAAGGGCTGCATCTGGCGGGACCGTAATGAATTTATGGCGGTAACTTTGGAAGCCGCTGTAACGGTACCAGTCCGGGTAGATCCATCTTGTAGGCGTGCGGTATAAGTAAATTCAGGCATGTTATCTTTCTGTGCTCGTGACACGCATGACTTCCTCGATAGTAGTTTGGCCACGGAGCGCTTTAACTAACCCGTCCATTTGCATAGTTATCATGCCATCGGTTGTGGCTTGTTTTTCCAGAGCATCGCTTGTGGCGTTGGACATAATAAGCTTTTGAATTTCGAGATTGTTGTTTAGAACCTCGTAAACACCAAGTCGGCCATGGTAGCCAGAGTGGCCACAGGTGTTACAACCGCCTTCGTGAGCCTTCCATAGCCGCGAAATAGTTTTTTCGCTAACACTCGAGCCGGAGGTTGGTTTCTTGCCAGTATCTTTAGCACCAATGCCAGCAGCAATAGCTTGTTTTTCTAACTCAACTAAACGGGTTAAAGCGGAATCCAAACCAAAAGCCGCTTTTAATTGCGCGAGGACTTCCTGGCCCGGTGCATATTCTTCGCGGCAATCAGGGCACAGCCGGCGCACCAAGCGCTGGCCAATTACGATCCGTACTGTTGATGCAATCAAAAACGGCTCGACACCCATGTCCAAAAGTCGCGGCAAGCAGGTGGCGGCATCGTTAGTGTGCAGGGTGCTAAACACCAAGTGTCCAGTAAGGGCGGCTTGCACGGCTAGGTCGGCGGTTTCGCCGTCGCGGATCTCACCCACCATAATGATGTTGGGGTCTTGGCGGAGCAAGGCTCGCAAACCGTTGGCAAAGGTCATTCCCGCCTGTG
>DASRJJ010000029.1:0-2736 GCA_035649555.1 Saccharimonadales bacterium (SeqCode) | reverse complement strand
TGTCGTAACACACAATGTCCTGGTGAACATTGTCGCTGGTATCGCCGGTTTTGACAGATACTGTTATGGGGTCTTTGGCAAAAAAGTCGATTAACTTACGCACATTATTGTTCATTGTGGCCGAGAAAAAGAACGATTGGCGCTCGGAATGCACCTGCTCCAAAATTTCGGTTACGTCCTCGATAAAGCCCATGTCTAGCATGCGATCTACCTCATCTAGCACCACTATATTAAAACGGTCTAGTTTGAGCGTACCGCGTTCGATGTGGTCTTTAATACGGCCAGGGGTACCAATAACAATTTGTGGCTGCAAACGCAGGTCGCGCAATTGGTTACCCATGCCGGTACCACCAATGAGCAAAGTGCCGTATACGCCGCTCTTTTTACCAATAGCGCGGCATTCTTCTTCGATTTGCTGGGCGAGTTCGCGGGTTGGCGCAACAATTAGGGCACGGGCCTGCGGGTCGGTTAACAGTTTGTGCAACACTGGTACTGCAAAGGCAATTGTCTTGCCGGTGCCGGTGTTGGCGATGCCAATAACATCGCGTCCAGCCAATCCTAATGGAATAGTCTGGTCCTGAATGGGTGACGGGATAACAAACCCCTTGGCCTTAATGTTGTCGTGAATTAAAGGGTGTGCCGCAAAATCTTCAAAACGGTGTGTTGGCTCGTAGGCCACCTCTTGGGTAGGGTTAGCGGCTTTTACGAATCGCGACGGGTGAATGTAATCTTTTTTGGGCGCGCGGCGATTGCCACCAGAACGGCGGCCACCACCATGGTACGATGTGCGAGCACCACGCTGGCGCTCGGCAATACGGGAATTATAAGGCATTATGATCCTTTATAGTGTTTAACTTTCTCTGCTTGTAGTTAACGAAACCAGAGCAGCTATAAAACACTTCAGGATTCATCAAGAACAATTACTCCCATTTTAGCATGTTAGATTAATTTAGTCAATTCCATAAGATATGCTATAGTAGCTTTTTATAAGGAGGAATATGGGCGAACGATATACTGCCAGCGTTGTGGGCCACGGCGATAATGCTGACGATACATCATGGGGCAGGACTATGGCTGGAATTATGGTTAATAAGCCGATCCCTGGGGTTGGTGAAAGCATTGCAGCTGCTGTTTTAGGCACCCAGCCATATAAGGGGATAAGTCTCAGGCATATAATTACCACAGAGGATGGCTCATCTTTTATAGCTACCGCCGAGCATGAAGAGCATATTCGGACAATTGCAGACCGATTAGGCCAGTTAGCCAACAGCCCCGACTTAGCAATTGTAATGGCCATGGAGCGCCCTTTCCCAGAGCAACCCTGTGATTAGGTGCGACGAAACGAGACAGTTAAGATTAGCAAGCATAACAAAAAAGCCCGAACCTATTGGTTCTGGCTTTTTTGGTGGAGCTGGTGGGTACTGCCCCCACGTCCGCTAGTGTATCTGATTGATCTATCCTACAGGTGTAGGTTGCTTGGTGGTTCTCGAGAAACGGCGGCTAAGCAACCGAAACGCTGTTTCTCAAAGTCCGTAGTCTTAGTAAGTACCGTGGACAGTGGCGCTTACGCATCCAGAAAATATGGCGCGCACTACTGTTATCTGGCGTCACATTAGGCGCGGCTGTTAATTAAATTAAGCAGCTAGTGCGAAGTTGAGTTTGCTGCGCTCAAAGAGGTTAGCAACTACTTCGCGTGCAGATGTGTTTGCATCTAAAAAATGTTGCCTATAACGCTGACAAGCGACCTGCTGATTCAACCGATAAAGTACTGGCGTCGAGCTTAAAATTCAGCCCCATAACTATATTTTACCATAAAATACTACCCAACGATCATACTTTAACTAAAACGACGCAACGTTCCCCTTTTAGACAGAACCCACAAAAGGATAGCTACCAATATGGGGGCAAGTGGTGCTAGGGCAGCGACCTTAAATTGCACAAGCACAACAATAAGGGCGATACTAAGCGCTAGCCAGGACAACCCTGCCCGACGGCTGACGTGCAGACGCATAAATTCGACCCCGAGGTAATAGTATGGAAAGACTAAAATAACCAAGAGTGTGCTGGATAATAAGCCGCAGATGAGCACCACGGCCAGGCCTTCCCAGAAGGGACTCATAAAGGCCAAGGGCGCCAACGACACTACCGCCGTAAGGCTTGTGGCAATAAGCGGCCGGAACCGCTCGCTTAGCGCGTCGATGGCAGCATCAACCACCCGTACGCCTTTACGCCGTTGTTGGTTGGCATAATCGGTCAGCAAGATCGTATTTTTTAGGCTTAAACCGATGAGCGCGAAGAACCCAAGCATGGCAAAAAAGCTAAACGCATTATCGGTTACAAACAGCCCAAGCGTGATCCCGAACAGGCTGAACGGAATAGCCATAAAGATAAGCAGTGGCTGGGCCAGCGAACGGAATTGGAACGCCAGCAAAATATAAATGGCGACGAGCACCAATGGAAACGCCAGCGCCAGCGTGGCAAACGACTCTTGGTTTTCGCTTTCTTGACCAAAGTCAAATACTAAGGCGTCATTGTGCAGCCCGTAGCTGGCAACTTTTTCGGGGGTAAACTCTTTTTTAACCGCGTCTTGGGCAAGCGTTACCAAGGTAGTGATATCGTCGCTGTCAAACGTTGCCGTGACTTTTACGAACGGCTCGCCATCGCTGCGTTCGTAAGCGTTAGGGTCGGAAACAGTTGTGGTGATAATTTTTGCTTTTTCACCACTAAGACGTACTA